>DASTWP010000205.1:0-10766 GCA_035765835.1 Solirubrobacteraceae bacterium | reverse complement strand
GCCCACGAGGGCTTCGACGCCGCGACGGCAGAGCTCGACCCGGCCCAGGCGGGCGCCGCGCTGCGCGCGGCCTTCGCCGCGTGCGAGGCCACCGGGCTCGAGGCCTTCGGCGTCTGGACCGCCGGCGACGTCGAGACCGCGATCGCCTCGACCGCGGGCACCCGCGCCGCCGACCGCGTGACCGACGCCTACATGAAGGTGATCGCCCGCGACCCAGGCGGGCGCAGCGGCTGGGGCGCCGGCATGGCGAGCGCGGCGGGCGTGCTCGACCCGGACGCGATCGCCCGTCGCGCGGCCGCGAAGGTCGCCCGCGAGGAGCCCGCGACGCTCGAGCCAGGCGCGTACCCCGTCGTGCTGGAGGCCGCCGCCGTCGGCTGGCTGCTGGACTTCCTCGGCGCGCTGGCCTTCAACGGCCTCGCCCACGCCGAGGGGCGCGGCGCGCTGGCCGGCCGCCTCGGCACGCGCGTCGCGTCCCCCGCGATCAATCTCAGCGACTCGCCGCGCTACCCCGCGACGCTCCCGCGGGCGTTCGACCTCGAGGGCGTCCCGAAGGCGCCGCTGCCGCTGATCCAGGACGGCGTCGCGCACAGGGTCGTCCACGACACGCGCTCGGCCGCGCGCGCCGGCGACGGCGCGCGCTCGACCGGCCACGCCGTCACGCCCGGCGGCGCGCCGGACGGCCCGCACCCGACGAACCTCGTGCTGCTCGGCGGCGGGGCATCCGATGCGGAGGAGCTCGCGGCGCCGATCGAGCGCGGCATCCACGTGACGCGGCTGTGGTACCTGAACGTCGTGCACGCGAAGTCGACGCTGCTGACCGGCACGACGCGCGACGGCACCTTCCTGATCGAGGACGGTCGCATCACGCGGCCGCTGCGCGACGTGCGCTTCACCGACTCCGTGCTGCGGATCCTCGAGCACACCGAGGCGCTCTCCGCGGCGCAGCGGCTGACCGGCGAGGCCGACTTCTACGGCCGGCGCTTCGCGCGGGGCGTGGTCTGCCCCGCGCTGCGCGCGCAGGGGTTCCGCATCACGGGCGCGTCCACCTGACGGCGCGGCGGCGGCGCCGCGCTACTTGTGGATCTTCAGCAGGATGAGCGTGTTCACGACGAACACGATCGAGAAGCCGATCGTCCAGCGGTTCAGGTTGCGCTCGACGAGCGAGCCGCCGCCGAGCGGGCCCTGGCCCGAGCCGACGCCGAACGCGCCCGAGAGCCCCGCGTCCTTCCCCGAGTGCATGAGCACGAGGAAGATCAGGACGATGCAGATGATGACCTGGACGACCGAGAGGAGAAGCTCCATCGCCGCACGATGTTAGCGGCCGCCGGGCTCGCCGTCGCCCGGCGCGTCCGGCGCGGGCGCGTCCGCCGCGGGCGCGTCGAGCTCGTCGAGGCGGCGCAGGATCTCGACCGCCTCGCCACGCAGGTCGCGGTCGAGCGCGCGCCAGTCGGCCTCCGACAGCTTGCCGGTGCGGTAGTCGAGCTCCGCGTCGCGGATCTCGCGGTACTTCGATTCCTTGGCGGCCTCCAGATCGGCGCGCGCCGCCTCCTCGCGCGCCGCGACGCGCACGTGCGCCCGCGCGCGCAGCGGCGCCGTGACGACCAGCACGACGGCGCCCAGCAGCGCGATCACGATCAGGAACACGACGACCTCCACGTAGCGGCCCGGCGACGGGCCGGGCTCAGGCCCGGCCGAGCTCCTGCGCGACCCGCGCGCGGTAGCCGGCGCGCACCCTGCGCCGCGCGGCGTCCGGCGCCGGCCACATCGCGATCAGCCCGCCGCCGAAGACGATCAGGCCGCCGAGCCAGATCCAGGTCACCATCGGCGAGTCGATCAGGCGGAAGGTCGCGGGCGGCGGGTGGACGCCGTACTGGTCGACGATCGTGCGCAGCAGCACCGCCAGCGCGACCGCCTGCTGGGCGGGCTTCGCGCCCGCGGCGACCATCTTGCCCATCGCCTTGTCGGCGCGGTCGATCATCGGCTGCACGCGCGTGAGGTCGGGCTGGATCGCGCTCCAGAAGTCGCGCCGCAGGCCGGCCTTGATCAGCACCTGGCTCTCGGCCTCGCCGTCGAAGTACTGGCTGACCGGCCCGAGCGTCGGGTCCTGCGCCGGGTAGTAGCCGCGGTAGGTCGTGCCGCTCGCGAGCACCTTCCCCCCGCGCGAGACCCGCATGTCGGCACCGAGGTTCACGCGCTCGATCTGGTCGGCCTTCACCGAGATCCACGCGCGCGGGCGCACGTACTGCACGGTGTAGGCGCCGACCTTCGCGCTCTGTCCCGGCGAGAGCACGACGTCGCGCGCGTGCTGGAACGCCGACGACGCGGCGACGCCGATGAACAGCACCGCCATCCCGACGTGCACCGTGTAGCCGCCGTAGCGGCGCCGGTTGCGGCGCACGAGCGAGACCGTGGCGCGCGCCGGGCCCTCACCGCTCATCGCGCGCCGCGCACCGACGCCGCGCCAGAGCTCCTGCCACACGCACGCGAGCACGAACGCGGCCACGGCGAACATCGCCAGCGCCCACGGCTTGCGGTCGACCCCGCCGGCGGCCACGAGCGCCACGGCGGTCACCACCCCGACCGCGGCGGGCACGAGGAAGTTGCGCCGCGCGTTGGCGACCGTCGCCCGTCGCCACGCGATCACCGGCCCGATGCCTGAGAGCAGCACGAGCACGAGCGCCAGCGGCACCGTGTAGCGGCTGAACCACGGGGGCCCGACGGCCGCCTTGGTCCCCGTCACGGCCTCGGAGATCAGCGGGAAGAACGTCCCCCAGAAGACGACGAAGCAGAGGCCCACGAGCACGAGGTTGTTGCCGAGGAAGGCCGCCTCGCGCGAGAGCAGGGAGTCGAGCCTGTTCTCGCTGTGAAGCAGCCTGCGGCGCGAGACCACGAGCGAGACCGAAGCGACGATCATCGCCGCGATCAGCAGCACGAACGGGATCCCGAGCGTCGAGGCGCCGAAGGCGTGGATCGAGTCGAGGATGCCCGAGCGCACCAGGAACGTGCCGAGGATCGCGAGCGTCCCGGTGGCGAGCACCAGCGAGACGTTCCAGATCTTCAGCATCCCGCGCTTCTCCTGGATCATGATCGAGTGGATGAACGCGGTGCCGGTCAGCCACGGCATCAGCGACGCGTTCTCGACCGGGTCCCAGGCCCAGTAGCCGCCCCACCCGAGCTCGGCGTAGGACCAGCGCGCGCCGAGCAGGATCCCGATCCCCAGGAAGAACCAGGCGGCGAGCGCGAAGCGGCGCGTGGAGGTGATCCACTCCGCGTCCACGCGGCGGGCGGCGAGCGCGCCGATCGCGAACGCGAACGGGATCGTGAAGAGCGTGTACCCCGAGTACAGCATCGGGGGGTGGATCATCATGCTGCCGTGCCGCAGCAGCGGGTTCAGGCCGACGCCGTCGGCGGGCGCGGCAGCCAGCAGCGCGAACGGCGAGGCGGCGAAGACCATCAGCCCCGTGAAGAAGCCGCCGAAGCCCAGGAGGACCGCGGTCGCGTAGGGCGTGACGTCGCGCAGGCGCCGGCGCACGAGGAACAGGACGAGGCTGCTCCAGAGCGACAGCAGCCAGAGCCACAGCAGCAGCGAGCCCTCCTGCGAGGACCACGCGGCGGCGCCCTTGTAGAAGAAGGGCGTGGTGCGCGAGGAGTGCGAGGCGACGACGCTGAAGGAGAAGTCGTTCGAGAGGAACGCGATCTCGAGGATCGCGAAGGCGACGGTCGCCAGGCCCGCGACCGCGTAGACCGCGCGACGTCCCGAGTCGGCCCATGCGCGGCGCGCCGGCGAGGCCCCGTAGAGGCTCGCGACGATCCCGTAGGCGCAGACGCCGAGCGCGAGGATCAGGCAGGAGCGGCCGACGGTGGCCATGCGATCAGGCCGGGTTCGGCTTGTCGCTGAACTTCGACGGGCACTTCGTCACGAGCGAGTCGCGCTCGCCGACGAAGCCCGCGCCCTGCTTGCGCACCGTGACGATGACCTCGCGGCCGTCCCGGAACGGGTCGGGCACTGCGCCGCTGTAGACGATCGGCACCGACGTCGCGTCGTTGCGGTCGCGCACACGGAACGTGATCCCGTCGCCGACGTGACGGATCGAGCCGTTGACGACCTTGCCCGTCAGCTGGTACGTGCGGCCGGCCTGCGCATGCGCGAGCAGCTGGCTCGGGCCGACGGCGTCGCTCGCGGCGGTGAAGCTCGTGTAGATCAGCGCAGTTGCGAGGACCGCCGCGGCGGAGAGCGCCACGACGAGCCGGATCCGGCGCTTGCGAGAAGGGTCCATCGTGTGCGCCGCAGTATCCCAAACGGCCGCCGGGGACACGCCGCCGGTGCGACTTCCCTCGGGCCTTCCGGGTTACCATCGCGGAGGGATGCACTGGCTGGGGACGAGGCTGACCGGCGCAGTCCTGATCGCCGCGATGGCGGTCGGCTCCGTGCTGCTCTGGATCGGGATCCCGGTCGGCTGGGTCTACATCGCCTCGCAGCTCGTCAACTCGTCGCAGCCATCGATGGGCCCCTACCTGCTCGTGATCGTCGGGATCGGGATCTCGATCGTGATCGTCGGCAAGGGGCTGGCGATGCTCGATCGCGCCTACGGGCGGATCGTCCACGGCAGCGCCCAGACGGGCCCGCGGCAGCTGCCGTGGAACCGCTCGCTGCGCGGCGAGCGCAACGCGCGCGCCCCCCTCACGGTCCTCGGCGGCGTGATGATCTGGAGCGTCTCGATCGCCGCGGTGGCGTTCGGGATCTGGTTCTTCGGCTTCGCCGGTTCGAGCCTTCCGGGCACCTGAACGGCCGCCGGGCCTGCGCCTGCGAGTCGCGAACGAACACGATCGCCCAAGCCATGGCTCAGTCTTGGTGCCAGCGGGGTATGCGTGGGCGGACATGGTCTCGCTCCTCCGGGTCCCGACCGAGGACCCGCTCTGGGCCGTCGATGCGCTCCTGCCGCTGCTCGACGACTACGACGCGCCGGTGCGCGTGGTGCTTCATCTGCTGCGGGAGCAGGTCGTCGCCGGCGACCTGACCGCGATCGACCAGGGGATCGCCCTCGTCACGCTCCCCGAAGGCTCGATCCGCCTCGTCCCGCTGGAGCGGGTGCAGCGCGCGGTCGTCGGCGTCGCGTAGCGCACATCCTGAACCTGCCGATTTGCACGGGATTCGGTCTGCGCAGACCGAACTACGGACATCGCGTTGGACAATCGGCCGGCTTGCCCTAGCTTGGCTTGTCCTCGCACGGAACGCGAGGTTCCCCCACAGCGGCATCGCGCAGCGATCGTGCCGCAGCCTCGGTTCGGCTCGCTTCCCCCAACTCAAGCCTGCCGAAACCGACACGAGAAGGTCCTCGGTCGCACAGACCGGGGACCTTTCTCATAGGAGAGCGGCGGACGGGTCTCGAACCCGCGACCCTCAGCTTGGGAAGCTGATGCTCTACCAACTGAGCTACCGCCGCGTGCGGTGAGGAGGATAGCCCGCGCCGCGAGCGCCGGGGCGGCTCTACCCTCTGGTGCAGTGAAGCGCCCCGCACTGCCCGTCGCCGTCGCCGTCCTGGCCGCCGCGCTCGTCGCGCTGCTCGTCTATGGCGTCGTGAACCGGGGCGAGAACCGCTCGCTCGACGACGCCGTCGCCGCCGGCAAGCTGCCGCCGGCGCCCGGGCTGGCCGTGGCGCTCCCGCGCCTGGACGCGCCGGGCACGACGACCCTCGGCGCCCTGCGCGGCAAGGTCGTGGTGCTCAACTTCTGGGCCTCGTGGTGCGGGCCCTGCGCGGCCGAGGCGCCGCTGCTCGAGCATGCGCAGCGCACGCTGGCGAGGTCCGGCGCGGGCACCGTGCTCGGCGTGACCTACAAGGACTTCGCCGGCGACTCGCGCGCGTTCGTGCGCAAGCACGGCCTGACGTATCCGAGCTTGCGCGACGATCGCTTGGCGCTCGCGCCGAAGTTCGGGACGACGGCTCTGCCGGAGACGTTCGTGCTCGACCGCTTGGGCCGCGTCGTCGCGCTGAGCCGCGGCGAGGTCACCGGGAGCTTCCTGACGAGCGCGATCGAGAGGGCGCAGGGATCCTGATGCGCCGGCTGCTGCTCACGACCGGGCTCGTCCTGCTGCTCGCCGCGCCGACCGCGGCCGCGGCGGCGCAGCCGCGCGCCTCGTTCAACGACGTCGAGGGCGCGCTGATGTGCGACACCTGCGACGTCCCGCTCACGGTCGCCGACTCGCCGCGCGCCGACCAGGAGCGCCGCGAGATCAAGGCGCTGATCGCGCAGGGGTTCACAAAGAAGCAGATCCTCGACCGCTTCAAGGCCGAGTACGGCCCGGACGTCCTCGCCCTGCCGCAGGACCACGGCTTCAGCCTGGCCGTGTATCTGGTGCCGATCGCGGTCGTGCTCGCGCTCGCGGGCCTGCTGGCGGTCGTGCTGCCGCGCTGGCGCCGCCGCCGCCCGCGCGGCGGCGCGGCGGCGCCGCCCGATGACGGCCTCCAGACGCTCAGCCTGGCGGACCGCCGCCGTCTGGAGGAAGATCTGGCGCGCTACGACGTCTGATCTCACGTAGCCGATGCTTCTCGCAGCCTCCGCAGCAGCCCAGCCTGACACGACGATCATCGCCGCCTTCGCGGTCGGCTTCGTGTCGTTCGTCTCCCCCTGCGTGCTCCCGCTCGTGCCGGGCTACATCTCCGCCGTCTCGGGCGTGAGCATCGGCGAGCTGCGCTCGGGCGAGCGCGACCTCGGCCGCGTCCTGATCCCGGCCGCGATCTTCTGCCTGTCGTTCACGCTGATGTTCGTCGCGCTCGGGATGAGCGCCACCGGCCTCGGCTCCACGCTGCACGACCACCGCGACACGCTCGACAAGGTCAGCGGCGGCCTGATCATCGGCATGGGCGTCTTCTTCGTGCTGACGCCGTTCGTGCCGCGGCTGAACCGCGAGTGGCGCCCCGACGTGCTGATCCAGCGCGCCGGCACGGGCGGGCCGATCATCGCGGGCCTCGCGTTCGCGATCGCTTGGACGCCGTGCATCGGGCCGACGCTCGCCTCGATCCTCGCCGCCGCCGCGACGTCGAAGACCGTCGGCCACGGCGGCGTGCTGCTCGCGTTCTACTCGGCCGGCCTGGCGATCCCGTTCCTGCTGACGGCGATCGCGTTCGACCGCGCCACGAACGCGTTCCGCTGGATCCGCGACCACTACCTCGTCGTCACCGCGGTCTCCGGCTGCGTGCTCGTCGCGATGGGCGTGCTGATCCTCAGCGGCGAGCTGACGCGCCTGAACGTCGAGGCGCAGCAGTGGCTGTCGAGCCTGGGGCTCGACTTCCTCTACAAGGTCTAGGCCGCGCTCGGCTCGCCGTCCTCGTCCGGCTCGACACCGCCGCCCGTCTGCGGGCTCGCCTCGTCGTCGTCGCGCTCTGCGTAGCCGGGCTCGTCGGGCTCCTCGGGGCCGATCGGGGCCTCGGGCTCTCGGGTGGTCTCCATGCGGGCGCGTCTACCCGCAAGCGCCCGCGGCGCCTACATCTCCTCGGGCGCGCTGACGCCGAGCAGCCCGAGCGAGCGGGCGAGCGTGTGCTGCGTCGCGTGGCAGAGCCGCAGGCGCAGGTCCTCGCGCTCGCGCGGCTCCACCCCCACGACCAGGCAGTCGCGGTAGAACGCCGTGAAGACCTGCGCGAGCTCGAGCGCGTAGACCGCGATGCGGTGCGGCGCGCGGCGGCCGGCCGCCTCGGCGACCTCCTCGCCGAAGCCGAGCAGCTTCTTGACGAGCAGGCGCTCGGCCTCCTCGAGCTCGAGGGCGGGCGGGGATCCGTTTCGCGCCCCGAGCGCCTCGCCGACGCGCTCGCCGCCCGCCTTGCGGAACACGGACGCGATGCGGGCGTGCGCGTACTGCACGTAGTAGACGGGGTTCTCGGCCGACTGCTCACGCGCGAGGTCGAGGTCGAGGTCGACCGTCGAGTCGTGCGAGCGCTGGAGCATGAAGAAGCGGGTCGCGTCGACGCCGATCTCGCCGATCAGCTCCTCGAGCGTCACGAAGTCGCCGCGGCGCTTGGACATCGACGCGCGCTCGCCGCGCTCGACGACGTGCACGAACTGCAGGATCGGGGCCTCGAACTGCCACGGCTCGGCTCCCAGCGCCGCCATGACCGTGCGCATGCGCGCGACGTAGCCGTGGTGGTCGGCGCCGAGGACGTCGACGAGCAGCTCAAAGCCGCGGCCGAGCTTGTCCGCGTGGTAGGCGACGTCGGCCGCCAGGTACGTCGGCTCGCCGCTCGACTTGACGAGCACGCGGTCCTTGTCGTCGCCGAGCGCGCTCGAGCGCAGCCACAGCGCGTCGTCCTTGCGGTAGGTGTGGCCCTCGGCCTCCAGTTGCGCGAGCGCGCGCTCGATCGCGCCCTCGTGCAGCGCGCGCTCGCTGAACCACGTGTCGAAGTGGACGCGGTAGGCCTCGAGCGTGGAGCGGATGCCCGCCATCAGCACCTCGACGCCGCGGGCGGCGATCGCGTCGACGTCGCCGCTCGCCGCCTCGGGGAGCTGCGCCGCGAGGTCCGCGACGTAGTCGCCCTGGTAGCCGTCCTCCGGCGGCTCCTCGCCGCGCGCGCGCGCCTGGATCGACTCCCCGAGGCGGCGCACCTGGCCGCCGGCGTCGTTGAAGTAGTACTCCCGCGAGACCGTGTGACCGGCGAACTCGAGGATCCGCGCGAGCGCGTCGCCATACGCCGCGTGGCGGCCGCTCGCGGCGGTCAGCGGGCCGGTGGGGTTGGCGGAGACGAACTCGACCAGCACCCGCAGCGCCGGCTGCGCGAAGCCGCCGCCGTAGCCGTCGCCGGCAGCGAGGATCGCGTCGAGGGCCTCGGCGTGCCAGGCGTCGGAGAGGAACAGGTTCAGGAAGCCGGGGCCCGCGACCTCGACGCGCTCGAGCGCGGCGCCGAGGCGCTGCTCGAGCTCGAGGCCGAGGCGCTCCGCGACGTCGCGCGGCGGCGCCTTCAGCACCGGCGCGAGCAGCAGCGCCGCGTTGGTCGCGTAGTCGCCGTGCTCGGCCTGCTTCGGGCGCTCGAGCGTGGGCTCGGAGCTGGGCCCCTCGCCGTCCGCGAGCGCGGCGACGGCCGCCTCCACGGCGGCCCGCAGGTCGCTGACCGTCGCGTGGCTCACGGCCCGATCATCGCATCCGGCCGCGGCCGCGCGCTCGCCGGCGCGCTCAGTGGTGGTAGGGCTCGCGGGCGAGGATCTTGTGCGCGCGGTAGAGCTGCTCGAGCAGCACCACGCGGGCGAGCTGGTGGGGCAGCGTCATCGGGCCGAAGCTGAGGCGGTGCTCGGCCCGGGCGATGTCCAGCCCGTAGGGGCCGCCGACGACGAAGCAGAGGTCGCGGCCGCTCATGCGCCGCTCCTCGAGGAAGCGGCTGAACGCGACGCTGTCATAGGACTGCCCCCCGGCGTCGAGCAGCGACACGTACGCGCGGTCGGGGATCCGCCGCTCGACGCGCTCGTCCTCGCGCACCTCGATCAGATCCAGGCGCGCGTGGCCCGCGAGCAGCTTGCGGTAGTGCTGCACGTCGTCGGCGAACGGCGGGCGCAGCCTGCCCACCGCGAGGACCGTCACCTTCACGGTCCGCGATACTAGGCGGCGACATGGCCGACGATGAACAGCAGGGGCCCGAGCGCCACATCAACGTCCACTTCGCGCCCGAGCAGATGGCCGGGCACTACGCGAACTTCGCGAACGTGAGCCACTCCGACTACGAGTTCACGATCACCTACGCGCGCGTCGACCACGAGGTCGAGGAGGGCGAGATCCCCGGGATCGTCGTCTCGCGGATCAACCTCTCGCCGCGCTTCATGCGCGAGCTGATCGACGCGATGGAGGACAACTACTCGAAGTGGAGCACCCGCGAGGGGATCAAGAGCCTGCCGGAGTACGGCGGGATCAGGGACGAGCCGCCGGAGCCTCCCGCGCCGCCGGAGCCTCCCCAGGCGGCCTGACCTCCCGCTCGTAGGCGAGCGCGCCGCCGATCCGCTCGAGCACGGGCGGGTGCGTCGCGAGGAGCCGGGCCAGCATCCGCGGCGGCGCGGGGTCCGCGAGGTTCTTCAGCGCGATCGCGCGCTGGAACGAGACGAACGCCTCGGGCGCGCCGGTCAGCTCGAGCGCAAAGCGGTCCGCGCGCCGCTCGACCGCGCGCGAGAGGCGGTTGCCCGCCAGCGCGACGGGCGCCCCGGCGAGGCCGAGCGCGAGCGCCAGCGGCGCGACCGTGTGCGGCCCGGGCTCGCCGTCGCCGCCGATCGCTGCGGCGGTCTCGGCGACGGCAAGGAGCGCGAGCGGCGCGGCGAGCGCGAGGAACGCCAGCGCGCGCGGTACGTCGCGGAAGCGCACGTGTGCGAGCTCGTGCGCGACCACGAGGCGCACCTCGTCGCGGCTGAAGCCCTCGAGCAGCGTGTCGAACAGCACCACGCGCTTCGTGGCGCCGAGCCCGGCGACGTACGCGTTCGCCGCGGTCGTGCGGCGGCTCGCATCGACGGCGTAGACCTCGCGGACGCGCACGCCGGCCGCCGCCGCGAGCTCGAGCACGTCCTCGCGCGTGCGGCCGGGCTCGAGCGGCGTGAAGCGGTTGAACAGCGGGTCGAGCAGGACCGGGCCGCCCATCGTCACCGCGGCACCCGCGGCCGTCGCGATCGCCGCGCCCGGCAGCCACCACGTCCGCGGGGCGCGGCGCATCAGCGCCACGGCGCCGGCGGAACCGCCGGCCGCGAACGCCGAGCCGATCGCGGCCGCCTTCGCGACGTCCCGCGCCCAGCCCTCCCAGGACTGG
>DASTWP010000204.1:0-17295 GCA_035765835.1 Solirubrobacteraceae bacterium | reverse complement strand
TGCACCACCACGAACGTGCTGCTCGACCCGTTCAAGGGCGCGCTGGAGAGCGCCCTCGGCCTCACCTCAGGCGTCGGCTCGCTCGACATCGGCGCGGTGCTCGACCCGATCCTCAAGGCCGGGCCGGTGGCCGTGCTGCTGGCGGACCCGGTGCTCGGGACGGTGCCGTTCTCGACCACGCTCGACGCCTCGAAGTCCGTGGCGCCCGCGGGGGTCAAGGAGTACGACTGGGACACGAACGGCGACGGCGTCATCGACCAGGTCACGAGCACGCCGACGCTGACGCTGCCGATCTCGACGGCCGGGCTGCTGACGACCGCGGTCACGGTCGTCGACGTCAACGGCGACAGCGATCGCGCGCTCGCCGTGATCACCGCGCTGCTCGGCACGATCACCGGGGGCGGCACGACGGGCGGCACCACCGGGGGCACGACCGGCGGCACCACCACCGGGGGCACGACCGGCGGCGGCACCACCGGGGGCGCCACCGGCGGCGGCACCACGGGCGGCACGACCGGCGGCGGCACCGTGGCGGCGCTGAGCGCGGCCAAGGTGGTCTCGCTGCCATCCTCCAAGCGCTGCGTGAGCCGGCGCAAGCTGCGCCTTCGCCTGCAGGCGCCGGCGGGGACGACGATCAGGCGCGTGACGGTCAAGATCGGCAAGGGCCGCACGCGCGCGCTGACGGGCAAGGTCCTGCGCGGCGCGACGGTGAGCCTGCGCGGGCTCGCGAAGGGGCGCTACACGGTCGTCGTGAAGGTCACGTTCGCGGACGGCCGCCACGTGACGCTCAAGCGCGCCTACCACACGTGCATGCCGAAGAAGCAGCCCAAGCGCTGAGCTTCGCCACAATGGCTGTGTGAGCGAGCAGCCGCAGGTGGTCATCAAGGTCCGCGACAACGGGCCCTACAAGGTCACGGGCCCCGTGCGGGTCGTCGACGTCGACGGCCGCGAGTTCTCGCTGCCGGCCGGCGAGGCGGTCGTGCTCTGCCGCTGCGGGCGCTCGCGCACGAAGCCGTTCTGCGACCGCTCGCACCGGGAGTTCGGCTTCGAGTCCTGCGAGCGCGCGGCGTGAGCGGGCGCGGCCCGAGCACGCGGTCGGTCCACGCCGGGCTGCCGGAGGCGCGCGACGGCGAGCCGCTGCTGCCCGGCCCGACGTTCGCCGCGCCCTACCACCTGCGCGGCGCCAAGGACGCCAGCGAGTACGGCTACGCGCGGATGGCGAACCCGACCTGGACGCTGCTCGAGCGCGCGCTCGGCGAGCTCGAGGGCGGCGAGACGCTCGTCTTCGCCTCGGGCATGGCCGCGGTGGCCGCGGCGCTGCTGCCGTTCCTAGGGCCGGGCGACGTCCTCGTGGTCCCCGGCGACGGCTACTACAACGTGCGCGGCCTGGCGCGCGAGCACCTCGGCGCGCGCGGCGTCGAGGTGCGCGCCGTGCGCAGCGAGCCCGACGCGATCCGCGCCGCGCTGCCCGGCGCGAGCATGCTCTGGCTCGAGACGCCGACGAACCCCGAGCTGCTCGTGCTCGACGTCGCCGCGCTCGCAGCCGAGGCGCACGCCGGCGGCGCGATCGTGGCGGTCGACAACACGCTCGCCACGCCGCTCGCGCAGCGGCCCCTCGAGCTCGGCGCCGATCTCTCGGTCGTCAGCGCCACCAAGCAGGTCACCGGGCACGGCGACCTGCTGCTCGGCTACGTCGCGGCGCGCGATCCCGAGCACATCGCCGTGCTGCGCTCGTGGCGGACCGTCGCCGGCGCTGTCCCCGGGCCGTTCGAGGCGTGGCTCGCGCATCGCTCGCTGGCGACGCTCGGCGTGCGCGCCGAGCGCCAGGCGCGCAACGCGGCAGCGGTCGCCGAGGCGCTCGCGGCGCGCGCGGACGTCGTGGGCGTGCGCTGGCCGGGCATCGGCTGCGTCGTCGTCTTCGACCTCGGCGACGAGGACCGCGCGCAGCGCTTCCTGGACGCCGCGGAACTGGTCGCCGAGGCGACGAGCTTCGGCGCCGTGCACACGACCGCCGAGCGCCGCGCGCGCTGGAACGCCGACGCGGTCGGCCCCGGCTTCATCCGCCTGAGCGTGGGGATCGAGGACACCGAGGACTTGCTCGCCGACCTCGCGCAGGCGCTCGACACGGCGCGCTGACCGGGCCGGCGGGGGCGAAGCCGTCGGGGCCGTGGCCTAGTGTCGGCGAGCCCATGTCACGCTCCGGCATCGTCCACATCTGCTCCGCCTGCGGCCACGTCGCCGCGAAATGGCACGGGCAGTGCCCGGCATGCGACGAGTGGAACACGCTCGTGGAGGAGCGCGCGCCGGCGGTGGCCGGGCACGGCGGGCGCGGGGTTGCCGGCGGCCGCGCGGCGGCCGCGCCGGCGGGCCGGCCGGTCAGGCTGCGCGAGGTGCGCGCGGAGCGCTCGCCGCGGCTGCTGACCGGCATCGGCGAGCTGGACCGCGTGCTCGGGGGCGGGCTCGTCCCGGGCTCGCTCGTGCTGCTCGGTGGCTCGCCCGGCATCGGCAAGTCGACGCTCACGAACATGGCGCTCGGGCATCTCGCCGGCGCGGGGCGCAGCACGCTCTACGTCTCCGGCGAGGAGTCCGCGGCGCAGATCCGCCTGCGCGCCGAGCGCCTGGGGGCGAGCGCGCTCGACGTTCCCGTGCTGGCCGAGACCGACCTCGACACGGTCCTGGCCACGCTGGAGGCCGAGGGCCCGGAGGCGTGCGTGATCGACTCGGTGCAGACGCTGCACAGCGCCGGCCTCGATTCCGCGCCGGGCACGGTCGGGCAGGTGCGCGAGGTCGCGACGCGCATCACGGAGGTCGCCAAGCGGCGCGGGATCGCGGTGGTGCTCGTAGGGCACGTGACGAAGGAGGGTGCGCTCGCAGGCCCGCGCGTGCTCGAGCACCTCGTCGACTGCGTGCTGCAGTTCGAGGGCGAGCGCGAGCGCACCTACCGCACGCTGCGGGCGCTCAAGAACCGCTTCGGCGCCACCAACGACTGCGGCGTCTTCGAGATGCGCGAGGGCGGGCTGGTCGAGGTCCTGGACGCGAGCGCGCGCTTCGTCGGCGAGGCCACGCGCGCGCCCGGCAGCGTCGTGCTCGCGGCGATGGAGGGCTCGCGCCCGCTGCTCGTGGAGGTCCAGGCGCTCGTCTCCGCGAGTGAGCTGGTGCCGCCGCGGCGCGTGTGCAACGGGATCGACCGCAACCGGCTCGCGCTGGTGCTCGCCGTGCTGGCCCGTCACGCAGGCGTCGGCACCGGCACCGCCGACGTGTTCGTCAACGTCGTCGGCGGCGTGCGGATCGACGAGCCGGGGGCCGACCTCGCCGTGGCGCTCGCGGTCGCCAGCGCGGCGCGCGGCGTCGCGACCTCGCCGTCGCCCCTGGCGGCGTTCGGGGAGGTCGGGCTGACCGGCGAGCTGCGGTCGGTCGCGCACCCCGACCGGCGCCTGGCCGAGGCGCACAAGTTCGGCCTCGGCGAGGTGCTCTCGCCGGCGCAGGCGCCGACGCTGCGCGACGCGGTGCGCCGCGCCCTCGGCGCCGGCCGCGAGCGCACGTCCGCGCGCGCCGCGTAGCCTCGGCGCCGGCGGCGCGAGATCCGCGCCGCCGCAGGCGCGCGAGGTGGTGCCGGCCGGCCGCGACTTCGGCGGTGGCGGCGGCGATTTCTAGCGTCAGAGCGCCTTTCGGCGGCATAAACGATCCCTAAATCCCCTGGTAGAATGGGACTCGATGGCGCAGAGGTCCGGGGATGAGCTCACTGAGCTCGAAGGTCGCCAAGAGCCCCGGCTCGTCAAGGCGCTGGAGATGGTGGCGCCGGGCACGGCGCTCCGGGAGGGGCTGGACAACATCCTGCATGCCCGCACCGGCGGGCTGATCGTGATCGGCGACACCGAGGAGCTGGCGTTCCTGTTCTCGGGTGGCATCAAGCTGGACGTCGACTACACCCCGGCGCTGCTCTACCAGGTGGCGAAGATGGACGGGGCGATCACGCTGAACGCCAACTCCACGAAGATCGTGATGGCCAACGTGCAGCTGATGCCGGACCCGACGATCCTCTCGCTCGAGACCGGCACGCGCCATCGCACCGCCGAGCGCGTGTCGAAGCAGACCGACGCGCTCGTGATCGCGATCTCCCAGCGGCGCGAGGTCGTCTCGCTCTACGTCGACGGCGCGAAGTACATCCTCGAGGACATCCCCGTCGTGCTCGCCAAGGCCAACCAGGCCCTCGCGACGCTCGACAAGTACCGCACGCGCCTCGACCAGGTCTCCACGCGCCTGACCGCCCTGGAGTTCGAGGGCGGCGCCACGCTGCACGACGTCCTGACGGTGCTCCAGCGCTCGGAGCTCGTGACGCGCATGGCGGTCGAGATCGAGCGCTACATCGTCGAGCTCGGCACCGAGGGCCGGCTGATCGAGATGCAGCTCGAGGAGACGATGGTCGGCACCGCCGCCGACAAGGCCGCGCTCGTGCACGACTACCTCGCCGAGGACAGCGACGAGGCCTTCGCCGGCGCGCTGGACCAGATCGGGCGCCTGCCGCACCAGGACCTGCTCGACTTCGGGCGGCTCGCCGAGCTGCTCGGCTACGACCGCAAGCTGAACACGCTCGACTATCCGGTCTCGCCGCGCGGCTACCGGATCCTCGGGCGCATCCCGCGACTGCCCAAGCTGGTGGTCGCACAGATCGTCAAGGAGTTCGGCGGCTTCGACGAGATGCTCGCCGCGACCGACGCTGAGCTGGAGGCCGTCGAGGGCGTGGGCGAGATCCGCGCCAAGGACATCCGCGAGGGCCTGCGCAGGCTGCAGGAGATCAACATCGTGGACCGCTACCTCCAGACCTGAACGACGCAACGACGTACCTGAAAGAGGAGGACACCATTCCCCAAGCAGCCGAAGAGCAGATCGAGGACCTCGAGGCCCCCGTCGTCGAGAACATCGACTTCGAGTGCGGCGACAACGTCGTCTACCCGCACCATGGAGCAGGCAAGGTCCTGAAGAAGGAGCTCCGGAAGATGTTCGGTGAGGAGCGTGAGTACCTCACCATCAAGATCCTCCACAACGACATGACCGTGATGGTCCCGTGCGAGAACGCGCATCTTGCGGGCCTGCGGCGCGTGATCGACGAGGAGACGGTGCAGAAGGTGCTCGCGGTGCTCCAGGACGACATCTCGGAGATGCCCAAGAACTGGAACCGCCGCTTCAAGCACAACCGCGACAAGATCAAGACCGGCGACATCTACGAGCTCGCCGAGGTGGTTCGCAACCTCGCGATCCGCGAGCACCAGAAGGGCCTCTCGACGGGCGAGAAGCAGATGTTCACGCGCGCGAAGAAGATCCTCGCCTCCGAGCTGATGTACGCGCTCGAGATGGACGAAGAGGGCGCCGAGTCGCACCTCGACAACCTGCTGGCCGAGTCGGCCGGCGCGAAGGTCGTCTCCGCCTAGGGCGGTAGGCAGTTGGCCGCGGTCGCGCTGATCGTGGCCGCCGGGCGTGGCGAGCGGCTTGGGTCGGAACGGCCCAAGGCGCTCGTCACGCTTGCCGGGCGGCCGATGCTCGAGTGGAGCGTCGAGGCGCTCGCCGCGGTCGACGAGATCGCGCAGATCGTCGTCGCGCTGCCGCCGGGCGTCGTCGCGCCGCACGGGACGGTGGGGGTCATCGGCGGGGAGCAGCGCTCGCACTCGGTGCGCGCGGCCCTGCGCGGCGCGGACCCGGCCGCGGACGTCGTGGTCGTGCACGACGCCGCGCGCCCGCTGCTGACGCCGGAGACGGTGCGCGACTGCCTCGGCGCACTCGCCTCCCACGACTGCGACGCGGCGATCGCCGCCGCGCCCGTCGCGGACACGATCAAGGAGTCGGAGGGGGAGGAGGTCGTGCGCACGCTCGACCGCTCGCGGCTGTGGGCCGTGCAGACGCCGCAGGTGTTCCGCCGCGACGCGCTGGAGCAGGCGCTCGCCCAACCGGACGCCGTGCTGGCCGCGGCGACCGACGACGCCTCGCTGATCGAGGCCGCCGGCGGCACGGTGCGCGTCGTCCCCTCGCCGCGCGAGAACCTCAAGGTCACGACGCCCGAGGACCTGCGGCTCGCGGAGCTGCTGCTGCTGTCACGTTCCGGCGACTGAGCGCAAGTCACGGGCGATGGGGTGGGCGACCGACAGTGACGACCGCCTGCTCGGCGCCCGCGACCCGGAGGCCTTCGCCGTGCTCTACCGCCGCCACGTCGACCAGCTGCTCGCGTTCTTCGTGCGCCGGACGGGTCGCGCCGACCTGGCCGCGGACCTGACGGCGGAGACGTTCGCCTGCGCCCTGGAGGGTGCGGAGCGCTTCGATCCGGCGCGCGGGCCCGCCGCGGCGTGGCTGTACGGGATCGCGCGCCACCAGCTCGCGCGGTCGCTCGAGCGCGGCCGCGTGGAGGACGCGGCGCGGCGGCGGCTGCGGATGGAGCGGATCGTGCTCGACGACGAGGCGCTCGAGCGGATCGAGGCGCTGGCGAGCCTGCCGCTCGCGCCGGAGGCGCTCGGCGGCGCCCTGTCGGCGCTGCCTGCCGCGCACGCTGCGGCGGTGCGGGGCCGGATCGTGGAGGAGGACGACTATGCGGCGCTGGCGGCGCGGATCGGCTGCTCGCCGTCGGTCGCCCGCCAACACGTCTCGCGCGGGCTGGCCGCCCTGCGGCGCCGTCTGCTCGGAGGCGCCGGTGCCTGACTTCCGCGACCAGCTCGGGCGGGAGCTGCGGCATGCCGGCGAGCGCAGGTGGTCCGAGCGCACCCGCGCGTTCTCCGCGGGCGCGGTCGCCGCCATGGCCGGCGCCGCAGTGGCGATCGCGATCGCCGTGGCCGTCGTGCTGAGCCTGCGGCCGCCTAGCTCCACCGAGCAGACCGGTTCCCCCGGCCCCGGCGAGAACATGGTGCTTCAGCCGGCGATACCGGCACGCGGCTGCTCGACAGCGCGCATGCTGGCCGCGACCTCGACGCCACGCTCGCTCAGCAGCATGCTGGGCGTCCTGCGCCGCCCGCAGCGGGAGCCTGACGGCCTTCCGGTCCTCAACGCCCCTGGTGGAGGGGCTGGTGACGAGGGCTGGCTTCCGGCGGCGAGCATCGCGTTCCGCGGTGTCCGGCTGGTCCAGCAACGGCCGAACATTTGGATCGTGCCCTCGCGCGCGCTCGCGACGGCTGACGACGCGGGGTTCAGCTCGCCGTGCCCGTCGAGCCGGGTCGAACCGTCTCACGCGGGCGCGTGCCTCGTGACCGGCATCGCGGGCGGGCCCCTCTCGCTGGGCTGCTTCACCACGAAGGACATCGAGGAGGGGCGCGCGGCGATGTTCGTCGGGTCCCCGGACGGCAATGGCGGCGAGGGAATCGTGCTTGCGCCCGACGGCGTACGCGACGTCGAGGTCATCGCCCGTGACGTGCATGGCGCCGGGGGCGCAGTGAACAACGTCGCGCTGATGCCGCTGCGCGGCGCCCGTGCCGGCGAGCGCGTGCGAGTGGTGTTCGTGCCGCAGGCACGCCGCGTGGGGCGGGCGCCTGACGGCGTGCCGGTCTGGTCCTCCCTCGGTGTCCGCGGTCGCACCTGCCCGGGGGATGCGCTGCCGCTGCGGCGCGGTGACCGGGCCGCGATCGCCGCGGCGGCGCTGCAGGTGATCGCGAAGCTCGTGCCACGTGGCAGGCCCCCTATTGACACGCGCGGGGCGGTCGCGCGCGGGCACTCGGCGGGCGGTGGCGACGGGGCTCCGGTCCAGGCGATGTGCGGACGCCTGGCGCGTGAGCGAAGCGTCGTCGTCGATGCGCGATTCCCGCAGGTCAGGTTCAGCGCCGCTCTCTCCCACGCCGTCTACTACGTGTCGCGTGAGCCACGGGGTTGGCTCGTCTGGGGCATCGGCCCTGGTTGAATCCCGCGCGGTGCTGACCGACTACCACGTCCACCTGCGCCCGGACAGCGTGGACGCCACGCCGGCGGGCGAGTTCTTCACGGCGGCGAACGCCGAGCGCTTCCGCGAGGCGGCGGCCGAGCGCGGGATCGCGGAGCTCGGTGTGAGCGAGCACGTCTACCGCTTCACACAGGCGCTCGGGGTGTGGGACCACGAGCTCTGGCGCCACAGCGCGCGCGACGACATCGACGCCTACTGCACCTTCGTGCGCGAGGAGACCGACCTGCGGCTCGGCATCGAAGCGGACTTCGTCCCCGGCCGCGAGGACCGGATGGCCGCGCTGCTCGACGGCCGCGACTGGGATTACGTCGTCGGCTCGATCCACTTCGTCGGCGAGCGCGCGCTCGACTACGACAAGTACGACATCTGGGGCGGCTTCGACTCGCCCGAGAAGATCTGGCGGACGTACTTCGAGTGGCTCGGGCAGGCGGCGGCGAGCGGCCTCTTCGACATCCTCGCCCACCCTGACCTCGTCAAGTACTGGGGCGGCGAGCGCCCGCGGCCCGACCGCGACCTGCGCTACTTCTACGAGCACGCGATGGAGGGCATCGCGGAGTCGGGCGTCGCGATCGAGGTCTCCACGGCGGGGCTGCGCAAGCCGGTCGGGGAGATCTACCCCGCGCCCGCCTTCCTGGAGATGGTCCTGGACGCCGGCAACCCGATCGCGCTCTCGAGCGATGCGCACACGCCCGCTGACGTCGGGCGCGACTACGACCGGGCGCTCGAGCTGCTCGACGGGCTGGGGATCCGCGAGCTGGCGGTCTTCGACCGGCGCGAGCGCCGCCTGGAGCCGATCGGGGCCTCGTGAGCGGCCAGGCGCGCAGCGGCATCGGCTGGGACTCGCACCGGCTCGCCGAGGGGCGCAGGCTGATCCTCGGCGGCGTCGAGATCCCGCACGATCGCGGCCTGGCGGGTCACTCCGACGCGGACGTGCTCGCGCACGCGATCACCGACGCGCTGCTCGGGGCGGCGGGCCTCGGCGACATCGGGCAGCACTTCCCGGACACCGACGAGCGCTGGAAGGACGCGGACTCGATCGAGCTCCTGCGCGCGGTCGCGGGCATGCTCGGCGAGCGCGGCCTCGTGGTCGTGCACGTCGACGCGACGGTCCTGATGGAGCGCCCGAAGCTCGCCCCGCACCGGGACGCGATCCGTGCGCGGCTCGCGCAGGCGCTCGGCGTGGGCGCGGACGCCGTGAGCGTCAAGGCGAGCACCGGCGAGGGCCTCGGCTTCGTCGGCCGCGAGGAGGGCGTCGCCGCCCTCGCCGTGGCGACCGTCACCTGAAGCGTCCTGTGTGGTGGTCGTCCTGCGACCACGAGGCAGGACGGTGGTCGAGATGGGGCCCGCTCCGGGACGACCGCCTCGCATACGGCCGCCCCGGGCGGGCACCGACCGGGGCGGCCGGGCTAGCCCGTAGTCCGGGCGCAGGCCTTCCGGTCCGCAGCGCACCGCGCGGACCCGCAGCGTCTTCGTCCGCGGGCGCACTGACGCTTTGGCGAGCGGGACCCTCTCAGAAAATCGCCTCGCGCGGGGAAAATTCGCGTCACGGCGTCGCGGTTCTCAGGCGGCGAGCGCGCGTTCGGCGATCGCCGCCGCGTCGACGCCGCGAGGGAGCGTCCCGAACGCCCTGTGCCCGGCCTCGCCGGCCAGCCGCGAGGCGCAGAACGCGTCCGCCACGGCCGGCGGCGCGAAGCGCACGAGCAGCGAGCCCTCGAGCGCCAGCGCGAGGTCCTCGACGAGCGCCCGCGCGGCCCACTGCGGCTCGCCGGAGCCGATCGCGCCGAGCGCGTCGCGCACGCGGCCCATGTGCGCGTCCAGCCGTGGATCGGCGCCCGCGGCGGCGTCGCACTCGGCCAGGAACGCCGGCACGGTCTCCGGCGAGCGCGCGATCGCGCGCAGCACGTCGAGCGCGATCACGTTGCCCGAGCCCTCCCAGACCGTCCCGATCTGGATGTCGCGGTAGAACTGCGCGACCGGCGCCTCCTGCGTCTCGACGTAGCCGTTGCCGCCGAGGCACTCGAGCGCCTCGGCCGCGAACGGCGCGCCGCGCTTGCAGACCCAGTACTTCATGACCGCGAGCGCGAGCCGGCCGAACGCGCGATCGCCCTCGTCGAACGCCCGCGTCACGCGCATCGCCGCGACCATCGCGGCCTCGGACTCGACCGCGAGGTCGGCGAGGACGTTCGCCATCGCGGGCTGATGCGCGAGCCGCGCCCCGAACGCGCTGCGGTGGCGCGTGTGCCACAGCGCCTCGGTGAGCAGCCGGCGCATCATCCCCGCGACGCCCAGCAGCGTGTCGAGACGCGTCCAGACGAGCTGCTCGACCATGATCGCCGTGCCGCGGCCTTCCTCGCCGAGGATGCGCGCGGGCAGGCGGTCGTACTCGACCTCGCTCGATGCCAGGCAGCGCCCGCCGAGCTTGTCCTTCAGGCGCTCGAGGCGGAAGCCCGGGTGCGGGCGCTCGGCCACGAAGCATGCGATCCCGCCCGGCGCCTGCGCGAGCGTGAAGAACATGTCGAACACGGGGTGCGTGCAGAACCACTTGTGGCCGGTCAGCTCGTAGGAGCCGTCCCCGACCGGCTCGGCGACGGTCGTGTTCGCGCGCAGGTCCGAGCCGCCCTGCTTCTCGGTCATCACCATGCCGGCCTGCGCGAAGCGGTCGTAGTCCGGGAGCGTCAGCCGCGGCTCCCACAGCGCGGCGAGCTCCGGGTCCTGCCGGATCGTCGGCGTCGCGGCGTAGTTGATCGACATCGGGCAGCAGGGCCCGGTGTCGAGCTCGTTCATCAGGTAGAAGAGCCCGGCCCGCACCACGTGCGCACCGGGCCGCGACTCCCGCCACGGCAGCGAGCCCAGCTCGCGCTCGACGCCGAGGCGGAGCATCCAGTGCATCGACGGGTCGTACTCGACCTCGTCGACGCGGAACCCGAAGCGGTCGTGGCGGTGCAGCCGCGGCAGGTTGCGCTGGGCGCGGCGGCGGTGCCCGTCGGCCTCCTCCGAGCCGACGACGGCGCCGAGGTCGCGCAGCCGGTCCTCGCCCCACGCGCCGCCCTCGCGCGCCAGCGCCTCGCGCAGCGGCACGTCCGCGTCGAAGAAGTTCAGCGCCCCCGGCAGCGGCGGCGCCTGGTTGAGCACCTCATGCGTGGCTGCGGGCGGGGTGCGCGGCGTGACGGCCATTTCGTTGCTCCTCGTTAAGGTCGCTGAACCCCACGGCGTTCAGCGCGAACGTGATCAGCGAGGCGACGAGCGCCTCGCCCCCGCCCTCGGCCAGCGGCCCGATGAGCGCCTCCTGGAGCGCCCCGACCAGCGCCGCGGCCGCGACCGGGGGGTCGAGCTGCGAGCGCAGCTCCCCGGCCTCGCGCGCCTCGATCAGCAGGCGCGCGAAGACGTCCCGGTAGGCGCGCTTGTTCTGCAGGCGCGCCACCTCGACGGCCGGGTCCACCGGCTCGGCCATCAGCGCGAACGCCAGCTTCGGCGCCGCGAGCGCGCGTCGGCAGAAGGCATCGACCGCCGTCGCGAGCCGCTGGGCGGCAGGATCGTCGCGGCGCGCCGCGATCTCCGCGACGACCGCGAGCTCGCGGTCGGCGGCGGCGCGGAAGACCTCGGCGAACAGCAGCGCCTTGGACGGGAAGTAGCGGTAGATCGACCCCGTCGCCACGCCCGCGGAGGCGTAGCCGCCCTCGGCGACCTGCTCGTGCGCGGCCTGCAGGATCCGCTCCCGCACTGCCGCGCGCCGCTGCGCACGGACGTTCACGCGGAAAAGTGAATCACGATTCACACTTGGCGCGCAAGGGCGACCGCCCGGGCGGGCGTTGCTTGAATCCGGCTCGATGAGTGCGGTTGCCTGGCCGGTCGAGCGCCTGCGCGCGCGCGAGGTGCGGATCTCACGCGTGGCGATCGGGCTCGCGGGGCTCCTCGTCGGCTCGTTCTTCCTGCGCACGACGGCGCTGCACGCGCACTTCTGGATCGACGAGGGCCTCTCGGTGGGGATCGCCTCCCACCACCTCAGCGCGATCCCCGGGATCCTGCGCGAGGACGGCTCGCCGCCGCTCTACTACCTGCTGCTGCACGTCTGGATGTCGATCATCGGCGGCGACGGGGAGGCGCGCACGCACGCGCTGTCGCTCGCCTTCTCGCTGATCTGCATCCCCGCCGCCTTCGGCGCGGCATGGCGGCTGTTCGGGACGCGCGCCGCGTGGATCGCCGGCGTGCTCGCCGCGCTCAGCCCGTTCCTGACGTGGTACGCGCAGGAGACGCGGATGTACTCGCTCGTCGCACTGCTGTCGCTGTGCGCGGGCGCCACCTTCGCGCTCGTCTTCGCGCTCGGCCGCCGCCAGTGGCTGCCCGCCTTCTCGGTCTCGCTCGCGCTGCTGCTCTACGCGCACAACTGGGGCCTGTTCCTGTGCGCGGGAACGCTCGCCGCGTTCGCGCTGATCCTGCTCGACGCGCGTGAGCGCCGGCCGCTGCTGCGCGACGGGCTGATCGGCTACGGCGCCGCCCTCGTGCTCTACGCGCCGTGGCTGCCGAGCCTGCTGTTCCAGAGCGAGCACACGGGCGCGCCGTGGGCCAACGCGCCGAATCTCTGGCACGACACGCTGCACGCGCTCAGCAACGTCCTCGCCGGGACGGTGCCCGCGATGGCGATCCTGCTGACGGCCGGCTCGGGCCTGATCGCGCTGCTCTCGATGCGCGGCACCGCGATCGAGGGACGGGCGCGCTTCCAGGACCGCCCCCCGCAGGCGCGCGCGGCGCTCGCGCTGGGCGTGATGATCGTC
Source organism: Solirubrobacteraceae bacterium (assembly GCA_035765835.1). Lineage (GTDB taxonomy): Bacteria > Actinomycetota > Thermoleophilia > Solirubrobacterales > Solirubrobacteraceae > JAOPZW01. The sequence goes on along the minus strand of DASTWP010000204.1, from coordinate 4,614 downwards.
ACCGGCATCTTCTTCGCCTGGGTCGCCTCGCAGATCACGCCCGCGTGGGCGAACCGGTACTTCGCCTCGTTCGTCGGGCCGCTGCTGCTGCTGATCTCCGTCGGCCTGACGTACGCGCGGCGCTTCGGGCTCGTCGGCCTGGCGATCGTCGCCGTCTACTGGCTCAACCCGCACACAGGGCAGATCAACGCCAAGAGCGACGCGCACAACGTCGCGATCCTCGTGCGCGACACGCTGAAGCCCGGCGACCTCGTCGTCTCGACGCACCCCGAGCAGACGCCGCTGATGTACTACTACCTGCCGCCCGGGCTGCGCTACGCGACCTCGATGGGCCCGGTCTCGGACCCGCGCGTGATGAACTGGGTCGACGCCTTGGATCGCCTCAAGGCGGCGGGGCCGAAGCGCACCGAGCGCAAACTGCTGAAGACGATGCGCCCGGGCCAGCGCCTGCTGCTCGTGCAGCCGATCCTGCGCACCGCCCGCTGGGGCGCGCCGTGGACGAAGCTCGTCAAGCGCCGCTCGGTGCAGTGGGAGCACGCGCTGGACGGCGACCCGCGCCTCGAGCGCACGCTGACCGCGCCGGTGTTCGGCTACGGCCCGCTGCCGCACGGCGTGCGCGCGATCGTCTACACGATGCGGTACTAGGCGGGCTCAGCCGGTCACGCGCAGCGCCGCCGCGAGGAAGCGGCCGGACGCGTGGCCGCGGCACGTCAGGCCGATCCGCGTCGGCAGCGGTCCGATCGCCGCCGGCCCGGCCGGGATCTGCGTGTAGCCGACGCCGTCGCCGCTGGCGTAGACGCCCATCGTGCCGCCTGGGATCTCGCTGATCAGCAGGCGGATCTGCCTGCCGGCGGGCGCGGGCGCCCACGGCCCGACCGTGATGCCGCCGACCGTCAGTCGCACCGCGCGCAGCATGCCCTTGCGCATCTCCACGCCGCGCACGAGGCTTCCCGGGCCGAGCGCCGCGACGCCGAGCGTGCCGGGCCCCTTTATGCGGCTGTCGAGCGTGGCGACGGCGGTGAAGCGGCTGCCGACGACCTGCTGGGTGACCGACTGCGGGTTGAGCGGATCGGTGCCGCAGGCCAGCGACAGCGCGCCGCCGCCGACCTGCATCGCAGGCGCGTAGTCGAAGATCCACTCCCAGCCGGGCCCGAGCGCCGTCCCGGCGAAGCTGTCGGCGAAGCTCGTGGTCGGCGGTGGCTGCGGCGCAGCGGCAGCCCGCGGGCCGGAGTCGGGCCCCCGGTCGATCTCGGGCCAGCCGTCGGCGCCGAAGTCGACGTGGTCGAGCAGCATCTCTCTTCGCAGGTCCTGCACGTCGCCCGCGACGTAGGCGTGGTGCAGGAAGACGATGCCCTGCGGGCCGAGGTCGAGCACCGTGCCGTGACCGGGGCACTTCCACTGCGAGTCGCCCGTGAGGATCGGGTTGTCCGGGTCCTTCACGTAGGGCCCGAGCAGGCTGCTCGCGCGCGCCACGCCCTCGGCGTACGTGCACGGCGGCCGGCAGCAGTGGCCGCCGGAGTAGAAGAGGTAGTAGGTGCCGTCGTGCAGCAGCAGCGAGGGGCCCTCGGTGACCTGCTGCTCCCACTTGGCATCCGGGCTCAGCAGGCGCGTCGCGGGGCCGTAGGCCCGCAGCGTCTGCTCGTCGAAGCGCATCGCGTACAGGCTGCCGCGCGCGCCGAGGCCCTTGAACAGCAGCCACCGCGAGCCGTCGGCGTCCGTGAACGGCTGCGGATCGATGATCCCGTGCGGCCAGCAGAGGGCGTGCCCGCGGTCGGTCCACGGGCCCTCGGCCTGCGCCGCCTCGGCGACGCCGACGCAGGGGCTCCCGCGCTGGCGGCTGGCGGAGTAGAAGGCCAGGAAGCGGCCCGACCACTGCACGAGCTCCGGCGCCCAGTAGTTGCCGTAGGTGCCGCGCGGCGGGCGCTGGAAGATCGAGCCGACCTGCTGCCAGTGGACGAGGTCCGGCGAGCGGAAGATCGGGAAGATCGGCGCCCACGAGCCGCTCGTCGCGCTGGCGTAGAACATCCCGTTGTCGGCCCGCACGATCGTCGGGTCGGGGTGGTCGCCCGCGATCACCGGGGCCGGGAAGCCCGATGGCGATTGGGCGCCCGCGCCGGCGGGCAGCGCAAGGACGCAGAGCAGCGCCGCGATGGCGGCCGCGAGGTGGCGAGAGATCGTGGCCGTCACCGGGGCATCAGGGTCTCAGAACCCGCGACGGAGCGCCGCGTTGCGGTCCGGGGCATGACGGTTAGGGACCGTTAGCCCCCGTTAGAAAGCGGGCCTCGGGCGCCCATGAGCGGGCAAAGTGTCGGGCATGACCCTTGCGGAGACCCCCCTTCCCGACCTCGACGGCGGGACTGAGACCAAGCCCTTCGTCGTGATCGGCGGCGGCCCCGCGGGCCTGACCGCCGGGTACCTCCTGGCCAAGGCCGGCAAGCGCGTGATCGTGCTCGAGGCAGAGGACCAGGTCGGCGGGATCGCGAAGACGGTCGTGGACCCGGACGGCTACCGCTTCGACCTCGGCGGGCACCGCTTCTTCACCAAGGCCAAGGAGGTCGACGACCTCTGGCACGAGATCATGGGCGACGAGTTCCTCCAGCGTCCCCGCATGTCGCGCATCTTCTGGCGCGGCAAGTACCTCGACTACCCGCTCAAGGGCACCGACGTCATCAAGAAGCTCGGCCCGCTCGAGCTCGTGCGCTGCGGCCTCTCCTACATGTGGGCGGCGATCAAGCCGAAGGGCAAGGAGGAGAACCTCGAGCAGTGGGTCTCCAACCGCTTCGGCAAGCGCCTCTACCAGCACTTCTTCAAGGGCTACACCGAGAAGGTCTGGGGCGTCCCCTGCACCGAGGTGCGCGCCGAGTGGGCCGCGCAGCGGATCAAGGGCCTGTCGTTCATGAGCGCCGCCAAGGCCGCGTTCCTCGGCAACAAGGGCAACAAGATCAAGTCGCTGATCGACCGCTTCAACTACCCCCGCTACGGCCCGGGCCAGATGTGGGAGATGATGACCAGCCGCATCGAGGAGATGGGCGGCGAGGTCCGGCTCGAGACGCCGGCCACGCGCATCGAGATCGAGGACGGCCGCGTCGTCCGCATCCACACGCCCACCGACGTGCTCGAGCCGCGCGCGACGATCAGCTCGCTGCCGCTGCGCAACACCGTCGGCATGGCGGACCCGGAGCCTCCTCAGGAGGTCGTCGAGGCGGCGCGCGGCCTGCGGTACCGTGATTTCCTGACGGTCTCCCTGATCCTGGATGGCGAGGACCTGTTCCCCGACAACTGGATCTACATCCATGAGGAGCACGTCCGTGTCGGCCGCATCCAGAACTTCCGCTCGTGGAGCCCGTGGATGGTCCCTGACCCCGACACCGCCTGCGTCGGCATGGAGTACTTCTGCTTCAAGGGCGACGACCTGTGGGACATGGACGACGACGACCTCGTCGCGCTCGCGAGCCGCGAGCTCGAGGCGCTCGGCCTGGCCACGGTCGACAAGGTCCGCCGCGGCTACGTCGTGCGCGTCCCGAAGGCCTATCCGATGTACGACGCCGAGTACGCCGAGCGCGTCGCGACGATCCGCGGCTGGCTCGACGAGCTCACGCCGTCCTTCCAGCAGGTCGGCCGCAACGGGCTGCACCGCTACAACAACTCCGATCACTCGATGCTCAGCGCCATGCGCGCGGTCGACAACGCCCTGCACGGCGCGAGCCATGACATCTGGGCCGTCAACGTCGAGAGCGCCTACCACGAGGAGCAGAGCGACGCGGACGCCGAGCAGCCGTACCGCAACGTGCCCGAGCCGCCGTCGATGCAGGAGGCGCTGGCCGGCGACAGGGCCGCGTAGCCTGCGGGCCAGGGGCCTATGACCGGCCGCTCTCGCGCACTCGCCTTCCAGGTCGCCATCTCGGCCGTCGCGCTCGCGGCGGTCGTGTGGTGGGCCTCGAAGCAGTCCCTGCCGCAACTGCCATCGGCGAGCGTGGCGCTGCCGCGCCTGGCGATCGCGCTCGCCATCTACACCGTCGCCTCCGCGGTTCGCGGCGAGCGCTGGTGGCGGCTGCTGCGCCACGGCGGCCTGCGCGCGACGCGCAAGGACGCCTACGCGCTGACGACGGTCGGCTACATGGGCAACAACGCGCTGCCGGCGCGCGCGGGCGACCTGATGAAGGCGTTCCTGAGCGCGCGGCGGGCGAACGCGCCGCGGGCGGACCTGCTCGGGATGCTCGTCGCCGAGCGCCTGCTCGACGCGGCCGCGCTGGCGCTGCTGTTCGCCGGGCTCGTGACCACCCTGAGCCTCCCGCTCGGCGTGCCCGGCTGGGTCCTGGTCGTCGTCGGCGTGGTGCTGCTCGTCGTGGGCGTCGCGGCCGCGATCCTCGGCCGCAACACCTCGCGCGGGCGGCGCATCCGCGAGATCGTCGCCGCGCTGATGGCACCGACGCGCCGGCTCTGGGGCCGCGAGGGCGCGCTGCTGCTGGCCACCTCGATCGTGATCTGGCTGCTCGAGGGCTCCGTCTACGCCGTGCTCGGCACCGTCGCGGGCGTGCACCTGAGCCTGCTCGACGGCCTCTACATCATGGCCCTGGCGAACCTGGTCGCGCTCGTGCCGGCCGCGCCCGGCTA
>DASTWP010000203.1:0-2777 GCA_035765835.1 Solirubrobacteraceae bacterium | reverse complement strand
AGCCCCGAGCCCGCGCGTCCCGCGCGTCGCGCCCGTCGATCTCAACGGTTGCCACTTGGCGGCGTAGCCTAAGCGCGCTTACCATCCCGCATCCGCAGGGTCCTCGGGCAAGGGAGGTCGTGTGGCGGTAGGCGAGCGTCGGGTGGCTGCGGGAGCCACGGGCGCTGAGCAGCGGTACTGGTACCCCTCGGCGGAGCCGGGCGGCGGCGCCGTGCGCGCGGCGCGGATCTTCGACGTGCCGATCGAGCTGGCCGCGCCCGCCGAGATGCTCGAGCGCATCGCCGCCTGGATCGGCGACGGTCCGCCCGCGCGGCGCGTGATGTACGTCAACGCGCACGTCCTCAACCAGTCCCGCGCGATCCCGGCGCTGCGCGATGCGCTCGTGGGCGCGGACCTCGTCTACTGCGACGGCTACGGGGTGCGGCTCGCGGCGCGCGCGCTCGAGGTCCAGGTGCCGCACCGCATGACCGGCGCCGACTGGGTCTGGGACCTCGCGGCGCTGTGCGAGCGCGACGGCCGCTCCCTGTACCTGCTCGGCTCCGAGCCGGGCGTCGCCGCCGAGGCCGCGCGGCGCCTGCGCCGGCGCTACCCCGGCCTGCGCATCGCGGGCACGCACCACGGCTGGTTCCGACCGGGCAGCCCGCACGGCGAGCGCGTGCTCGAGGACATCGCGGCCCGCGCGCCCGACATCGTGCTGATCGGCATGGGGACGCCGAAGCAGGAGCTGTGGGCGCAGGCGCACGCGGCGGAGATCGAGACGAGCGTGGTCTGGACGGTCGGCGCGCTCTTCGACTACGTCGCCGGACGCGTGCCGCGCGCGCCCTCGTGGTTGGCCGACAATGGGCTCGAATGGATCTTCAGACTGGCGATCGAGCCGCACCGGATGTGGCGGCGCTACCTGCTGGGCAACCCGGTCTTCGTCTCCCGGGTGATGGCGCAGGCGCGCGCGCAGCGGGCCGGCGGCGCCTAGCCGAGCTCGCGCTCGCGGCGGTCGCGGCGGGGCTCGCGCTGCGCCTGGCGATCGGCTCGCACGTCGTCGGCAAGGCGGCGGTGCTGCCGATCGCGGAGGTCGCGCTGACGGCGCTCGGCCTGTTCGTCGTCTGCGGCCTGGGGCCGACGCGGCTGCTGCTGCCGGCGTCGCTGCGCCGCTACGAGCCGCTGTGGGTGCCCGCCGTGGGCGCCGGCGCCGCGGCGGGCGCGCTGACGCTGCTCGGCTACGCGCACGTGCCGTTCAAGGCGTCGCTGGCGCTCACGCTGGCCGCGGGGGCGCTGCTCGCGGCCGTCGCGGTGCGCCGCAGGCCGCGCGCGCTCCCGGGCGCGCTCGGGCGCAGCGCGTGGCCGGTGTACCTGGCGGCGCTCGTGTTCGCGGTCGCGCTGATCCCGCTCTTCCGCGCGGGCTTCCTGACGGTCGAGGGCTACGGGCAGGACGCGCACCTCGCCGTCGGCACGGCCACGTTCCTGCAGCACCACTACCCGACCGCCGTCGCTCCGCAGGAGCCGGTCGACCGCGTGCCGCTCGTGTGGCGCTCGAAGCCCCCGATCTACTACGTGCTCGGCGCGGTCTCGACGCTCAGCGGCCGCGAGCCCTATCAGGCGATCTCGACCGTGCTCGGCGTGATGCTCGCGCTCGCCGCGCTCGGCTTCTTCCTCGTGGCGCGCGAGATGCTGCGCGCACCGCCGTGGGCGGCCCTCGTCGCGCTCGGCCTGGTCGGCATCGACCGGATGGTGCTGCACACGGTCGTGCACCCCTACTACAACCAGACGTGGGGGTTCTTCGCGCTGCCGTTCGCGCTCGTGCTGTCGTGGTGGGCGGCGGTCGAGCGCACGCGCGGCGGCCTCCTGCTGCTCGCCTTGTTCCTCGCGCTGTGCGCGTTCGCCTACCCGCTCGCGCTGCCGATCCCGCTGCTCGCGCTCGCCGCGGTGCTGTGGCAGGAGCGCCGCCGTGCCGTGCGCCGCGTCTGGCACGGCCGGCGCTCGCTGCTGTGGCTCGTGCCGCTCGCGGCGCTGCTCGCCGTGCCGCTCGTGGGCGTGGCGGAGAAGATCGGCACCGGCGCGCGCGTCGTGCTCGACCCCGGCTACTCGCTCGCGGACTGGGGCGGCGACCTCAACGGCTGGTACTCCGAGCCCTGGTTCTTCGCCCTGCGCACGTGGTTCCTGCTCGCGCTGCTCGGCGCGCCGCTGCTGTGGGGGCTCTGGCACGTGCTGCGCGCGCTGCCGCGCGACCTGCGCCGCGGCATGGTCGCCGTGCTCGCGTTCGCCCTCGCAGCCGTCGTGATCTTCCGCCTGCGCGCCCACGGCTACTACTTCCACTTCAAGGTGCTGGCGTTCGTCGCGCCGCTCGCGATCGCGATCGCGGTCGCCGGCCTCGCCCGGCGCGGCGCGCGCTGGGGCAAGGCCGTGCTCGCCGTCTGGGTGCTGCTCGCGGTCAGCGCCGCGGCGGCCGAGCTGGCGCTCACCTACGACCAGCTCCCGCGCACGACGCTCGCGCTGCGCCAGGCCGCGCAGCGCGTCCCGCCCGGCCGCTCGATCCGGCTCGACGTAGCCCCGCAGCAGCAGAACTGGGTCGCCTACATGCTCGCCGCGCGGCCACTGTGCTCGCAGCTGCCGTTGCTGAACACGAGCTACCCGCACGTCCCGTGGTCGCGCAAGGCGGACTACATCCTCACGCCGGTCGGCGCGCGGCGCCCGCGCGACGCGGTCAGCGGGCCGCCGGTGATGCGCCTGAAGGAGTGGACGCTCTACCGCGAGCGCGCCGGCGTCCCCGGTCCGTCGTACTG
>DASTWP010000202.1:0-2184 GCA_035765835.1 Solirubrobacteraceae bacterium | reverse complement strand
GTGGCGCCGAACTCGGGCCCGCCGCGCAGGAAGTCGCTGAGGTACGGGCCGACCAGCGGGCCGGTGCCGTTGATGTTGACGCCCACGATCGTCGCCCAGTAGGAGCGCTGGTCGAACGGCAGCAGGTAGCCGGTGAAGGCCATCGTCATCGTGAGGATCAGCAGCACGACGCCGATCACCCAGTTGAGCTCGCGCGGGTACTTGTAGGCGCCGAAGAAGAACGTCCTCGCCATGTGCAGGAAGACGAGGATCACCATCACCGACGAGCCCCACTTGTGCATGCCGTGCACGAGCTGGCCGAGGAACGCCTGGTCGTTGATGTAGCGGACCGACTCGTAGGCGTGCGTCGCAGACGGGTCGTAGTACATCGCCAGGAACACGCCGGTCACCGCCTGGCTGAGGAAGGCGAACATCGTCGCCGAGCCGAGCGTGTAGAACCAGTTGGTCCCCTTCGGGATCTTGCGGAACATCAGCCAGCGGGCGGCCCCCGAGAGCGACGTGCGCTCGTCGACCCAGGCGACCGCGCTGATGCCCGCGTCGCGCGCGACGTCCAGCGGCGTCGGGTCCGGACCCTGGCCCGGGCGCGGCGGCGCCGGCTTCAGGCCCGGCGGGAGCGGCGGCGCGGGGATCTTCAGCTTTGGCGGCATGTCACTTGCGGACGGTCGGGCGCGACGGGTAGAGGTACTGGCCGATCCCGTCGAGCGGCTCGCCGGGGTCGCGCGGCGAGAAGCGCTTCAGCTCGCGGTTGACGGAGTAGCGCGGCCCGATCTGCACGCGGCCGTTGACCACCCGCGTGTAGAAGCGGTCCAGCGGGCGGACGGGCGGGCCGCCGACCACCTGGCCGCTGAAGTCGTAGACGCCGCCGTGGCACGGGCAGATGAAGCGCTGCGCCGCGTCCACGAAGCGGACCGGGCAGCCGAGGTGCATGCAGCGCGTCGAGATCGCGATGTAGGCCTGGTCGAGCCCCGCGCCCTTGGTGTCGATCGACGGGTTGCGCTTGCGCACGTAGGCGGTGGACATCCCGGCCTCGCCGATGCCCGCGACGATCGTGATCGTCTTGGGGACGTAGGTCGTCTCGTTGAAGTCCGCCTCGGGGCCCACGTCCTGCCAGGACTCGTGATGGCGCTCGAACACCGGCCCGACGGCGAAGCCGAGCGCGGGCAGCGTGAAGGCCGCGGCGGCGATCGCCCCGGCGGTGTGCGCCGAGCCCGTCATGAAGCGCCGGCGCGTGACGGTCTCGCCCTCGAAGGCGCCCGGGATCCGGCGGTCGAGCGTGTACTTGGACTTGGTCTGCCTGCGGTCTGCCACGGGGCCGCGAACCTTATCTCCCGAGGCCGCTTTCGGGCCTCGTGATGGCGCGCGGGCGTCAGCCCTCGGAAGCCGGGGCGATCCGGCGCGCCGCGGCCTGGAGCGCCGAAGCGGCCCCGGGGGCGCCGTCGCGGGCGGCGGCCTTGGCCTCGCGCAGGCCCTCGTCGCCGCCCCAGCCGACCGCGGCCACCCCGGCCTCCCAGGCCGCGGCCGCGAGCTCGCCGTCGCCGGCCGCGTGCGCCTGGGCGCAGAGCGAGATGACGTCCGCGAGCTCGCCCACGGCCTCGACGTCGCCGAGCCGCGCCAGGCGCGCGAGCCCGAGCGCGTACAGCCGGTCGCCGGCGAGCAGGGCGAGGTCGTCGTCCTCGGCCGTGAGCAGGCGCCCGCGGCCGTAGTGCAGGAGGTAGCCCTCGCGGATCGCCTCGACCACGAACGCCACGTCCTCCTCGCGGCCTCGCGAGCGCGGCCCCGCGGCCGCGATGCGGCCGAAGCGCTCCTCGCTGGCGGGCGCGTCCAGCACCGCCTGCGCCAGCAGGCCGCCCTCCGCGCGGACCTCGTCCACGACGCGCTGGAGCACGACGCTCACCGGACCTCCGCGAAGGCCGCGGCGGCGGCCTCGAGCGTGCGCTCGACGTGCTCGGGCGTGTGCGCCAGCGACGGGAACCAGGCCTCGAACTGCGAGGGCGGCGGGTAGACGCCGCGCGCGAGCAGGCCGCGGCACCACGCGGCGTGCCTGTCGGTGTCGCAGGCGGCCGCGCTCTCGTAGTCGCGGACGTTGGCGGCGCTGAAGAAGACGGTCAGCAGGCCGGGGACCGCATGCACCTGGACGGGCATGCCGTCGGACGCGCGGCGCAGGCCGTCGGCGAGCGCGTCGGT
>DASTWP010000201.1:0-4965 GCA_035765835.1 Solirubrobacteraceae bacterium | reverse complement strand
CGCGCGTGCTGCGTCTGCTCATCCCCTGCACTCCTCCCTGGGCCCTCGCCGGTCGCGGCAATGGTGGCCGATGGGGGCGCCCGGCGCGTCGGTTGCCCGGACGCCGGGCACGAAAAAGCCCCGTCACCGCGGGGCCTTTTCCAGTGCGAGTGCGCCGAAGAGGACTCGAACCTCCACGGACCATAGGGTCCACAAGGCCCTCAACCTTGCGCGTCTACCAATTCCGCCACCGGCGCGGGTGGCCGCGGGACGCTCCGCGGAGCGGCGAGTATAGCCCCGCTTGAATCCGTCCACCGGCCGCGCTACCTTCACGAACACATGTTCGTTCCACCCCATCCGAGCGACCGGCAGGGAGCGCCCCCATGGACCTGACAAAGCGCCAGCAGGAGATCTTCGACTTCATCAAGCGCTACTCCGCGAAGTACGGCTATCCGCCCACGGTGCGGGACATCGGGAAGGCCGTCGGGCTCGCGTCGTCCTCGACGGTGCACGCCCATCTGGCGAACCTCGAGAAGCTCGGCTTGCTGCGGCGGGATCCGTCGAAGCCGCGCGCGATCGAGCTGCTCGACCGCGTCGGTCGCGACGTCGGCAGCGCGGTCGAGACCGCGGTCGACAACGTGCGCTCGATCCTCGATCGCGGCCTGCCCGTGGTCGGCCAGGTGGCGGCCGGTCAGCCCGTGCTCGCCGAGGAGAACATCGAGGACTACGTCCAGGTTCCGCCGATCGCCGGCGGCGAGGACGGCGAGTACGTCCTGCGCGTGCGCGGGGACTCGATGAAGGAGGTCGGCATCCTCGAGGGCGACTACGTGGTGGTGCGCCCGCAGGAGACGGCGAGCGACGGCGAGATCGTCGTCGCGCTCGTGGGCGAGGAGGCGACCGTCAAGCGCTTCTTCCGCGAGCAGGACCACATCCGCCTGCAGCCCGAGAACGTGGCGATGGAGCCGATCCGCTCCAAGGACGTGCGCGTGCTCGGGCGCGTCGTCGGCCTCTTCCGGAGCGTCTCGTGAGCGCCGTGGCGCTGGCGCCACGGCGGGAGCGGCGGCGGCCCGGGGCCGACGGGCGCTGCGACCGCGCCGTGCAGGACCCCGCGCGCGGCGGGCTGACGCTCGACGAGCTGATCGTCGGCGTATGGGAGGGCCTTGCCGCGCACGCCACCGTCGCGTGCCCGGTCTGCGGCGGGTCGATGACGCCCCGCTACGGATCGGCGCCCGCGCCGGTGGGCGGGCGCTGCGGGGGCTGCGACTCCACCCTCGGCTGAACGCCGCAGACCGCCGTCTCATGGCGCCGGCCACCACGACGGCTTGCGCCCGCTTGGCGCCGCGCCGCCGCGCGGCTACCCTTCCTCGTGCACGCCAGGCAGCCGCGGCGGGAGAGACAACCCGTCGAGGAAAGTCCGGACACCACAGGGCAAGGTGGTCGGGGAACCGACCCGGGGAAACCCGCGGGAAAGTGCCACAGAAACACACCGCCGATGGCGGGGCCGCTCGAGCGCCCCGCACAGGCAAGGTTGAAAAGGTGCGGTAAGAGCGCACCAGCGTCACGGTGACGTGGCGGCTAGGCAAACCCCACCCGGTGCAAGGCCAAGCAGGACCGTTTGCAGGTTGCCCGCCAAGGTCCAGGTCGGCCGCGAAGATGGATGGCTGCCCAACGACAGAATCCGGCTTATCGGTGTGCTAAGGAGAAAGCCCTGGAGACAGGGCTTTTTCTATTGGGTCGTGTCGGTCCTGTCGGCCCTCCGTCTGGCGGCACTAGGAATCCACCGAGGTGCGGGTTAGCGTCCGGCTCATGGCCTTCTGCGCGGCGTGTGGTCAGGAGCTTGGGCCGGGCGCCCGTTTTTGCGCTGCGTGTGGGACGGCCGGCGACGCCTACTCCGACCTCGGCGAGGTGCTCGCGCTCGCGGGCGACCCGGTAGGCGCGGCCGGCGCCTACGAGGACGCGCTCGACTGCTGCGAGCGCAAGCAGAACGTCGTGGCCGCGGAGCGCGTGCGCGCAAGGCTCGCCGAGCTCGCGGCGACCGCTTAGGCGGACTCTTCGCATTCTCTTCGCCTCGCTTAGCGAGACGTTGGCGTTTGCGCGCCAGGATGCGCCCCATGCTTCGAGAGCAGGCTCCCACCCCGGTCCCGACGTCCGCAGCGCCGGCCCAGGCGGCGCGCGGCCCGCTGCGCTTCGGGCGCACGAGCGCCCGCCCGCCGGCCGGCCGCTACCTGACCTGCACGACGAGCGGCGAGGGCGTGCTGCTGTTCCCGATCGCCGACGAGGTCGTGCGCATCGGCAGCAGGCCGGGTGCCGAGGTCTTCATCGACGACGCGAGCGTCTCGCGCCGGCACGCGCTGCTGGTGCGCCGCGGCTCGCGCACGGTGATCCTCGACGACTGCTCGCTCGACGGCGTGCTCGTCAACGGGCGCCGCGTCGCCGAGGCGGTGCTGCGCGACGGCGACCGCCTGACGCTCGGCCGCGTGCGGCTGCACTATCTCGAGGTGCGCCCGTCGGTCCTCGCGGCCTGAGGGGCCGCGCTCGCCGGCGCGCTACAGGATCGCCCGCGGGTAGGCCCGCGTCGCGGCCGCCGCCATCGCGACGAAGAAGCCGACGACCACGAGCCAGTCCAGCCACAGCTCGCCGCCGCCCCCGACGCCGAGCATCATCTGGCGCAGCCCCTGCACCTCGTAGGTGAGCGGGTTCACGCGTGCGACGACGTGCAGCCAGCCGGGCATGATCGAGAGCGGGTAGAGCGCGCTCGAGGCGAAGAACAGCGGCATCATCACGAGCTGGCCGATGCCCATGAAGCGCTCGCGCGTGCGCACGCCGGCGGCGATCAGCATCGACAGGCACGCGAACGACGCGGTGCCGAGCACGAGCATCGCGAGCGCGCCCACGATCTCGATCGGCCGCCAGCGCACGTCGATCTGCGTGATCGCGAGCACGATCAGCAGCAGCGTCGCCTGGGCCAGCGCGCGCACGCCCGCGCCCGCCGCCTTGCCGACGACGATCGCGCTGCGCGGGATCGGCGTCGCGAGCAGCCGCTGGAGCTGGCCGACGTCGCGCTCCCAGATCACCGCCAGCCCGAAGAAGATCGCGATGAACAGCGCGGCCTGCGCCATCACGCCGGGGGCGAGATAGGCGCGATAGTCGAGCGTGCCCGCGGTCAGCGCGTGGTTGTGCTGCAGCGCCGTGCCGAAGACGAACAGCCACAGCAGCGGCTGGGCCGAGCGCGTGAAGATGTCGAGGTGGTCGTGGCGGAGCTTGCGCAGCTCGGCCTGGGCCATCGCCGCGGTGCCGGCGAAGAAGCGGCTCAGCGGCGAGCCGGTGAGCGCGTCCGGCCGCGCCGGCGGCGGGCCGACCGCCTCAGCCGAGCCGGCGCGCGACGCGACGCTGTGAGCGGACATCGCGGATCCTCCCTTGGTCCTCGTCGAGCGGGCGCCCCGTGACCTTCATGAAGACGTTCTCGAGGCTGGCGGCATCGTGACGCGCGCGCAGATCCGCGGGATCGCCGGACGCGACGATCCGCCCGCGATCCATGATCGCCAGGCGCTCGCAGTGGCGCTCGGCCTCCTCCATGAGGTGCGTGGTCACGACGATCGTCGTCCCGGCGTCGGCGCGCAGGGCGTGCAGGCGCTCCCACACGAGCGCGCGCGCCGAGGGATCGAGGCCGACGGTCGGCTCGTCCAGGAACAGCACGCGCGGGCGGTTCAACAGCGCGCTGCCGATCTCCAGCCTGCGCAGCATGCCGCCGGAGAGCGTGCGCGCGAGCCGGCCGAGCATCGCGCCGAGGTCCATGGCCTCGACGGCCTGCGCGATCCGCTCGCGCCGCTGCCCGCGCGGCACGCCGGTGACGCGCGCGTAGAACTCGAGGTTCTCCTGTGCGGTCAGTGCGCCGTCGGCGGACAGCGCCTGCGGGACGTAGCCGATCCGCGCGCGCACCTGCAGGCCGTCGCGGGCGACGTCGAAGCCGGCGACGCGCGCCGCGCCCGCGTCCGCGGGCAGCAGCGTCGTGAGCACGCGCAGCGTCGACGTCTTGCCCGCGCCGTTGGGCCCGAGCAGGCCGTAGACCTCGCCGTCGCCGACCGTGAACGAGATGCCGTCGACCGCCCGCACCTCGCCGAAGCGGACCTCGAGGTCCTCGACCGTGACGGCGCTCACGCCGCGCGGTCCTCCGCGCCGGGCTCGCGCAATCCCTCGAGGAGCCGATCGAGCGCCGGCAGGGCGGCGGCGATGGCGCCGCGGTCGGAGGCGTCGAGCGCGGCGAGCGCTGCGGCCAGCGCCGCGGAGCGCTCCGCGCGCAGCCCGCCGAGCAGCCGGCGGCCGGCCGCCGTGGGCTCGAGCAGCGCGGCGCGCGCGTCGGCGGGGTCGGCGCGCCGCCGCGCGAGGCCGCGCGCCTCGAGGCGCTGCACGATCCGCGTCAGGGTGGAAGGTCGGACCCCCTCGTGGCCGGCGAGGTCGGCGAGGCGCAGCGGGCCGTGCCGGTCGAGCGTGACGAGCGCCGAGAGCTGCGAGGGGGTGACGGCGGCGCTGCGGTTGCGCCGCAGCGAGCGCGCCAGGCGCCCGATCGTCACGCGCAGCGCGGCGGCGAGCTCGGGCGGCGACTCATTGCTTCGCACGAAGCAACTATATCGCCCACCCGTACCCGGCCGCGCGCTCAGCTCACGGCGCGCCGCCCGCGAACGCCGTCGCGCGCGCGTAGAGCTTGTAGAGCGTGAAGTGGCGCGCGTAGGGCTGGCGGCAGTAGCTGTCGAAGAGCGCGCGCGCCTGCCCGTCGCGCAACACGCTGCCGTACGCCTGGGCGCCGCGCCGGCCGGCGACCGGAAGGCCGTAGAAGCCGTGCAGCTCGCGGATCACGGTCGCGCGCTCGTGCGCCGCCGCCGCTCGCCACTGCGTGCAGTTGTACGTCGCGAGCTGGATCGGGGCGGGGCCGTCGTGCGGCCGCGGCGATGCGGCGGCGCGGTCGGCGACGCCTCCGCCGCAGCCCAC
>DASTWP010000200.1:0-10456 GCA_035765835.1 Solirubrobacteraceae bacterium | reverse complement strand
GTGGGACCCGCCGATCGGCCGCCCCGCCTGGTGGTTCCCCTACGACGGCTCGCTGGTCCGGGCCGCGCGCGCGGTCGTCGGCCTGCGCTCCGCCCGCGACGCCGACCGCGAGCGCGCGCTGCGCGAGGGCGCGCTGCCGATCGCGCGCGTCACCGGCCGCTGGCTGCGCAGCTTCCGGCGCGGGAGCTGAGCCCCGGTACCCTTGGGGCCATGCCGGCTGCCGCATATGCAGGCAAGGAGTGCGTCTGCCAGTACCGCCGCGGGATCTGCGACCAGACCTGCGTGCGGGACATGCTCGAGACGCCGTTCTACATCGCCTGCCTGAAGCTCAGCGGGCGCCGCTGCGTCGTCGTCGGCGGCGGCGAGATCGGCCTCGAGAAGGTCGAGGGGCTGCTCGCCTGCGACGGCGAGGTGACGCTGATCGCCCCGGAGGCGAACGAGCCGCTGCGCGCGCTCGCCGAGGAGGGCTCGATCGCCTGGGAGCGGCGCGAGTACGGCGGCGCCGCGGACCTCGAGGGCGCGTTCATGGTGATCGCCTGCACCGACTCGACGGACGTCAACATCGCGATCTACGAGGACGCCGAGCGCCGCGCGATGCTCGTCAACGTCGTCGACGTCCCGCCGCTGTGCAACTTCATCCTCCCCGCGATCCTGCGCACCGGCCCGCTGGCGATCGCGATCTCGACGGCCGGCGCCTCGCCCGCGCTCGCCAAGCGCATGAAGCGCGAGATCGGCGAGCTGTTCGGCGAGGAGTACGCGCAGCTCGCCGTGCTGCTCAACGAGACGCGCGGCTGGGCGAAGGGCACGCTTCCCACCTATCAGGACCGCAAGGCGTTCTTCGAGGGCATCGTCAACGGCGACCCGGACCCGATCGCGCTGCTGCGCGCGGGCGACGTCGACGCCGTGCGCGGGCTGATCGAGGCGGCGCAGCGCGTTGCCGCCTGACCTCACGCACCTCGACGAGGCGGGCGCGGCGCGCATAGTCGACGTGTCGGCCAAGGCGGTGACGCGACGCCGCGCCGTCGCGCGCGCGCTCGTGCGGATGGCGCCGGAGACCGCCGCCGCGGTGGCCGCGGGCGACGCGCCGAAGGGGGACGTCCTCGGGGTCGCGCGGATCGCCGGCATCCAGGCGGCGAAGCGCACCGGCGAGCTGATCCCGCTCTGCCACCCGCTCGGGCTCGACCACGTCGACGTGCGCGCCGAGGTCGTCGACGGCGGCGTCGCGATCGAGGCCGAGGCCTCCGTCGAGGGGCGCACCGGCGTCGAGATGGAGGCCATGGTCGCGGCGTCGGTCGCCGCGCTGACGATCTACGACATGGTCAAAGGGATCGAGCGCGGGGTCACGATCGAGTCCGTCGAGCTCGTCGCGAAGTCCGGCGGGCGCAGCGGCGACTGGCGCCGGTAGGCGGCCGCGCCATGTGGCGCCGCGCGCTGCTCCTGTTCGCGGTCGTCGTCGCGGCCCTCGTGATCGCCAGCGAGATCTTCCTGCCCGGCATCGCGGCGCGCCGCATCGAGCACCGGCTGGCCGCGGACGGCGGCACCGCGACCGTCTCGGTGACGGCACAGCCCGCGCTGCGGCTGCTGTTCGGCGACGGCCAGAAGCTCGTCGTGCGCGGCGAGGGCGACACGCTCCATCTGCCATCGCTGGGCGCCGCGCCGCGCGACGACGCGCTCGGCAGGCTGGACGGCTTCGGCCAGGTGCAGCTGCACCTGCGCGACCTTCACGCCGCGCCGTTCCAGGTCCGCAGTGTCGACCTCGTGCGACGCAAGGGCTCGCCGCTGTACGAGCTGCGCCTGGATGCGACCGCCTCGGCGACCGGCCTCGGCCAGTACGTCGCGGGCACGCTCGGCTCGCTCGGCGCCGCGCTGCTCGCGCCGTCGGCCACGCTGCCGGTCACGGGCGCGTTCGCGCTGCGCAGCGACCACGGGCGCGCGCAGCTCGTCTCCGGCGATGCCACCGTGGCGGGCATCCCTGTCGGCCCGCTCGGCGCGGCGGTGCTCGTCGCGATCGTCGATCGGTTGTAGGCGGATACCGTTGTCCGCGCGATGCGCGCGGCCGTGCTCACGATCTCGACGTCCGTCGCCCGCGGCGAGCGGGAGGACGCCGCGGGCGCGGCGCTCGCGCGGCTCGCGGAGCAGGCGGGCGTGGAGGTCGTCTCGCAGGACGTCGTGAGCGACGACGCGGCCGCGATCGCGGAGCGGTTGCGCTCCTACGTGGCCGGCGACCTGCGCTTCGCGTTCACGACCGGCGGCACCGGGTTGACGCCGGACGACGTGACGCCGGAGGCCACGCGCACGGTGATCGAGCGCGACGCGCCCGGATTCGCCGAGGCGCTGCGCGCCGAGAGCGTGCGCCAGACGCCGATGGGCGTGCTGACGCGCGGCGTCTCCGGCATCGCCGGGCGCACGCTGATCGTCAACTTCCCCGGCAGCCCGCGCGCGGTGCAGCAGCTCTTCGGCGTGATCGCGCCCGCGCTCGCCCACGCCGCCCAGACCCTCACGCGCGAGCCAGGTGCCGGCGCCGGCCATTGAGCTCGACGGGCTGACGCGCCGCTACGGCGAGCGCGTGGCGCTCGACCGGCTGACGCTGGACGTGCCCGCGGGGGCCACGGTGGTCGTCTTCGGCCCGAACGGCGCCGGCAAGACCACGCTGCTGCGCGTGCTCGCGACGCTGCTGCGCCCCCACGGAGGCGGCGCGCGCATCCTCGGCCACGCGATCCCCGACGAGGGCTGGGCCGTGCGCGGCCGCATCGGGCTGCTCGGCCACGAGCCGCTGCTCTACCGCGACCTCACCGCGCGCGAGAACCTCGGCTACCACGCGCGCCTGCACCGGATCCCGGACGCGCAGCGCCGGATCGACGGGCTGCTCGAGCGCGTGGGGCTGTCCGGACGGGGCGAGGACCGCGTCCACACCTACTCGCGGGGGATGGTCCAGCGGCTCGCCGTCTGCCGCGCGGTGCTGCACGAGCCCGAGGTGCTGCTGCTCGACGAGCCGCGCGCGAACCTCGACCCGGCGGCCGCCGAGCTGGTCGAGCCGCTGATCGGCGCCGCGAGCGGGCGCACGCGCGTGGTCACGAGCCATGACCCCGCCGGCGGGCTCGCGGAGGCAGACATCGCGCTCGGGCTGCGCGGCGGGCGCACGGAGCTGCTTGCGCCGGCGCGCGAGATCGACGCCGCGCGGATCGGGGAGCTGTACCGATGAGGGGTGCGGTCGCGGCGGTGCTGCGCAAAGAGCTGCGGCTCGAGATCCGGGCGCCGCAGTCGGTGACGGCGATGGCGCTCTTCAGCCTGACGACGTTCGTGGTCTTCCACTTCGCGCTACAGCGCGGCGAGGTCGCGGGCGACCTGGCCGCGGGCGTGCTCTGGATCACGCTGCTGCTGGCCGCGCTGCTCGGGATCTCGCGCCTGTTCGTCGCCGACCACGAGGAGGGCGGGCTCGACGGCTTCCTGCTCGCGCCGGTCGACCGCACGGCGCTGCTCGTCGCCAAGGCGATCGCGCTGCTGGCGTTCCTCGCGGTGCTCGAGATCGTGGCGGTGCCGGCGTTCGCCGTCCTGCTGCTCGGCCCTTCGCCGTCGATCGGCGCCTATGGCGATCTGATCGTCGTGCTCGTGCTCGCCGACCTCGGCGTGGCGGTCATCGGCACGCTCGTCGGCGCCCTGGCGGTGCAGACGCGGGCGCGCGACCTGCTCGTCCCGCTGCTGGCGCTGCCGCTGCTGATCCCGGTCGTGATCGCCGCCGCGAAGGCCACCACGCCACTGCTGCTGCAAGCGGGCGCGGCGCCGCTGCCCGGCAAATGGCTGGCGATCCTCGGGCTCTATGATCTGGTCTTCGGGCTGCTCGCCTACGCGGTGTTCGACTTCCTGGTCGAGGACTGACACCCCCGATGACGCTCCACGGATCGCGCCTGCGCGCCCTCTCGATCGCCACCGCCGTCACGCTGACGGCGGGCTTCGCGCTCGCGTTCTTCTACGCGAAGCTGGACGCCGACCAGGGCTTCGTCCAGAAGATCTTCTACCTGCACGTCCCGATGGCGATCGTCGCGCTGTGCGGCTTCATGTTCGGCGGCGTGATGGCTATCCAGCACCTGCGCACGCGCGACCCGCGCTACGACCTGCGCTCCTACGTGGCGATCCACCTCTCGCTGATCCTCGCGCTCGGGACGCTGGTCACGGGCGCGATCTGGGCGCGCGCCGCGTGGGGCCACTGGTGGGTGTGGAACGAGCCGACGCTGGTGTCGTTCCTGATCATCTTCCTGCTGTACGCGACCTACCAGCCGCTGCGCTTCTCGATCGAGGACCGCGAGCGCCAGTCGCGCTACGCCTCCGTCTTCGCCATCACCGCCGGCGCGTTCGTGCCGCTGAACTTCCTCGCCGTGCGGCTCGCGCAGGCCTACACCCACCCGCGCGTGCTGAGCACGAGCGGCGGCAACCTGCCGGGCGACATGCGCCTGGCGTTCCTCGTCTGCCTCGCCGGGATGGCGCTGCTCTACGTCACGCTGTGGAAGTACGAGATGGCCTCCAAGCACACCTCGATGCAGCTGCGCGCGCTGAAGCGCAAGCTCGCCGGCGACGACGTGCCGCTGGCGCCCGGCCGTTCCGCCGCCCCCTCCCTCCACGCCTGATGCTCCTCGCCTCCGACACCCTCCCGTCCCACACCGGCTACGTCGCCGCGGCCTACCTCGTGTTCGTCGCGCTGCTGCTGATCTACGTCGTGATCATGGCGTTCAAGCTCGCGCGCTTCGAGCGCGACGCGACCGAGCTTGTCGAGCTCGCCGACCGCCGGCCCGGCGCCGTCGAGGCGACCCCGCCGCCGCCCGCCGGGGAGCGCGAGCAGGTGGCCGCCCGGTGAGCGCCGGCGAGCTGCTCGCGCTCGGGATCTCGCACAAGACTGCGCCGGTCGCGCTGCGCGAGCGCCTGGCGCTGACCGAGCGCGACGCCGAGCGCCTCGTGCGCGAGCTCGTCGCGACCGACGACGTGCAGGAGGCCGTCGCGATCTCGACGTGCAACCGCACGGAGATCTACCTCGTCGTCGGCGACCCGGTGCAGGCCGAGGCCGAGCTGTTCGGGCGCCTCGCGCGCCTGGCCGGGATCCGGCCGACGCAGCTCGCGGACGTCGTCTACTCGCCCCGCAACTGCGACGCCGCGCGCCAGCTCTACCGCGTGACGAGCGGCCTGGAGTCGATGATCGTCGGCGAGGCCGAGGTGCAGGGCCAGGTGCGCCGCGCCTACGAGGCGGCGCTCGCCGCCGGGACGACCGGGCCGCTGCTGAACCGGCTCTTCCGCGCGGCGCTCGAGACCGGCAAGCGCGTCCGTAGCGAGACCGCGATCGGCGCCTCGCGGGTGAGCGTGTCGACGGTGGCGGTCGACCTCGCGCGCGCCGCGGTCGGCGATCTCGCATCGCGCGACGTGGTGGTCATCGGCGCCGGCGAGACCGCCGAGCTGACCGCGCAGGCGCTCGCCGACCAGGGCGTCACGACGATCTTCGTCGCCAACCGCCGCGCCGACCGCGCACGTGCGCTCGCCGACCGCTTCCGCGGCCGCGTCGGCTCGCTGGAGGAGCTGCCCGCCCGGCTCGAGGAGGCGGACATCGTCGTCGCCTCGACGTCCTCGCCGCACCCGATCGTGGGCGCCGAGGAGCTCGAGCTCGTCATGCGTGCGCGCGGCGGCCGCCCGCTCGTGCTGATCGACATCGCGGTCCCGCGCGACATCGAGTCCGCGTGCGCGGACATCGAGGGCGTCACGCTGTACGACATCGACGACCTGCAGGCCGTGGTCGCGCGCAACATCGAGGTGCGCGAGGGCGAGCGGGCGCTGGCGGAGGCGATCGTCGAGGAGGAGATCCGCCGCTTCGCGCGCTGGATGGGCCAGCAGGACGCGACGCCGACGATCGCGGCGCTGCGCGAGCTGGGCGCCGGGATCGTGCAGCAGGTCCTGAGCGAGAACGCGGGCCGCTGGGAGTCGGTCTCGGCGCGCGATCTCGCGCGGATCGAGGCGGTCGCGCGCGCCGTGATGCAGCGGCTGCTGCACGAGCCGACGATCCGCCTGAAGGCGCGCGACGGCGAGGCCGGCCACGGGCGCCTGGAGCTCGTGCGCGAGCTGTTCGGGCTCGACGGCGGCGCAGGTGCGCCGGCGTCCGCCGACGCGGAGGACGGCGCCGGCGCGGACGTCCGCCCGCTGAGGCGCCGCGGCGCTTGAGCGGACCGCTGCGGCTGGGGACGCGCGGCAGCGCGCTGGCGCTCGCGCAGGCGCGACTCGTCGCCGATGCGCTGCCGGGCGAGGTCCAGCTCGTCGAGATCGTGACGAGCGGCGACCGCCAATCGGCGACCGGGCTGCAAAACCCGGAAATACCGCGGCTTTCGCAGCCCACGCCTGGCGGCGGCGACAAGGAGCGCTGGGTGCGCGAGCTCGACGCGGCGCTGCTCGACGGCCGCATCGACCTCGCCGTGCACTCCGCGAAGGACGTGCCGGCCGAGCTCGCGGACGGCGTCGCGCTCGTCGCTGCGCCGCCGCGCGGGGATCCGCGCGACGCGCTGTGCGGCGCGCCGTCGCTGGATGCGCTCGCCCCCGGCGCGCGCGTCGGCACGTCGTCGCTGCGGCGCGCGGCGCAGCTGCGCGCGCTGCGCGAGGACCTCGAGATGGCCGAGCTGCGCGGCAACGTCGACACGCGCCTGGCGAAGCTGCGCGACGGCGCTTACGACGCGATCGTGCTCGCACTCGCCGGCCTCGAGCGCCTCGGGCGCGGCGGCGAGGCGGACGGTGTCCTCGACGAGCTGGTCCCGGCGGCAGGGCAGGGCGTGCTCGCGCTCTGCTCGCGCGACGGCGACGACGCGGCGCGCGCGGCGGCCGGGGCGATCCTCGACGAGGAGGCGATGGCGTGCCTGCTCGCCGAGCGCGCACTCGTCCGCGCCCTCGATGCCGACTGCCACACGCCCGTCGGCGCGCACGCGACCCGTGACGGCGGCACGCTGCGCCTGCGCGCGTTCGTGGGCGCGGCGGACGGGTCGGCCTGGGTGCGCGACGAGCTCACCGGCGCCGACCCGGAGGCGCTCGGCGCCGAAGTCGGCTCACGGCTGCTCGCCGCCGGCGCCGCCGAGGTGCTGGGTAGGTGAGCGCCGCGAAGGTCTTCCTCGTCGGCGCGGGGCCCGGGGATCCAGGCCTGCTGACGGTGCGCGCCGTCGAGCTGATCGCGCAGGCGGACGTGATCCTCCATGACCGGCTGATCCCGCTCGACGCCCTGCGCGGCGCGCGCGCGGACGCGCTGCTGATCGACGTCGGCAAGACCGGCGGCGGCGAGCAGGTGCCCCAGGAGGAGACCGTCGCGCTGCTGCTCGAGCACGCGCGCGCGGGCCGCGCGGTCGTGCGGCTGAAGGGCGGGGACCCGTTCGTGTTCGGCCGCGGCGGCGAGGAGGCGCAGGCGCTGGCCGCGGCCGGCATCGCATTCGAGGTCGTCCCGGGCATCACGGCGGGAGTCGCGGCCCCGGCGTACGCGGGCATCCCCGTCACGCAGCGCGGCGAGGCGGCCGCGGTCGCGTTCGTCACCGGCCACGAGGACCCGGCGAAGCCCGAGACGCAGATCGACTGGCCGGCACTCGCCGCCTTCCCGGGGACGCTCGTCTTCTATATGGGCGTGCGCGCGCTGCCGCGGATCGCGCAGGCGCTGCTCGCCGGCGGCCGTGCGGCCGGCGAGCCCGCGGCGGTGATCGAGCGCGGGACGCTGCCCGGCCAGCGCGTCGTGCGCGCGGGCCTGGCCGAGCTGCCGGACGCCGCGGCCGCCGCCGGCGTGCGCGCGCCGGCGATCACGCTCGTCGGCCCCGTCGCGGCGCTGCACGACGAGCTCGACTGGCTGCCCGTCGCGCGCCCGCTCGGCGGCCTCTCGGTGGCGGTGACGCGCGCTCGCGCGCAGGCGTCGGAGCTCGCGGCGCGGCTGCGCGCGCTCGGCGCCGAGGTCCTCGAGGCGCCGGCGCTGCGGATCGAGCCGCTGCCCGTGACGCTGCCCGGCCTCGGGCGCTACGACCTGCTCGTGCTCACCAGCCCCAACGGCGTGCGCAGGCTCTTCGAGGAGGCCCGCGACGCCCGCGCGCTCGCCGGGCCGCAGGTGGCCGCGATCGGCCCGGGGACCGCCGCCGCGCTGCGCGCGCACGGCGTCGAGCCCGACGTCGTGCCGGGGCGCGCCGTCGCCGAGGGCCTCGTGGAGGCGCTCGCCGATCTGGAGGTGCGGCGCGTGCTGATCGCCCGCGCCGAGCAGGGCCGCGACGTGCTGCCGGAGGCGCTGCGCGCGCGCGGCGCGGAGGTCGACGTGCTGGCGCTCTACCGGACGGTCGCCGAGCCGCTTTCACCGCAGGCGCGGGCGGCCGCGCTCGGCGCCGACTACGCGACGTTCGCCTCGGCATCTGCGGCGCGCTTCCTCCACGGCGCCGCCGGCACGCTCGCGGGCCCGCGGCTGGTCTCGATCGGGCCGGCGACGAGCGACGCGCTGCGCGAGCTGGGCTTCCCGCCCCACGTCGAGGCGACCAAGCACACTCCGGACGGCCTGCTGGCCGCGCTGCTCGCCGACGCCGCGCGCTGATCCGTCCAACCTTCGCGCCCGCGGCGCGTCTTGGATGGCAGGAGAACACGCCGGCCGCGCACGGATCGGCAGCGCCCGGACGGCAAGGACGACCGTGGCCGAAGGCCGCGCAGCCCAGGAGGGGCGCGCGGCCTTCGTGCCGTTCGAGGCCTGGCGCGGCCGCGCCTCAGCCGGCGTCGGGCGGCTCGCCGTCGCTGGGGATGCCGGGCATGGCGTCCGGGCCGCGCGGCGGCTCGTCCTCGCCGTCGGGGTGCGCGTCGGGCACGCCCAGCGGCTCCTGCTCGGGCGCCTCCGGCGGCAGGCCGCTCGGGATCTGCTCGCTCATGCCCGAGGCCGTACCCGGCGCCGCGCGGCCCTAGACTCGGGCCGTGCCCGCCACGGTGACGTTCCTGTCCGACTACGGGCAGGACGACGAGTTCGTCGGCGTCTGTCACGCGGTGATCGCGAGGATCGCGGCCGACGCACGCGTGATCGACCTCACGCACGGCATCGCCCGCCATGACGTCCGCACGGGCGCGATCGTCCTGCGCCGCGCGCTGCCCTACTGCGCGCCGGGCGTGCACCTCGCCGTGGTCGACCCCGAGGTCGGCGGAGAGCGGCGGGCGATCGCCCTGCGCACGGCGGAGGAGGAGCGCCTGCTCGTCGGGCCGGACAACGGGCTGCTCTCGCTGGCGGCGCAGCGCTTCGGCGGCGCGGTCGAGGCGATCGACATCGCACGCTCGCCGCACCGGCTCGAGCCCGTCAGCGCGACGTTCCACGGCCGCGACCTGTTCGCTCCGGTCGCCGCGCACCTGGCGGCCGGCGGATCGCTCGCCGAGGCGGGCGAGCCCCTCGACCCCGACGAGCTCGTGCAGCTGCACATGCCGATGGCGCGCCTGGAGGACGGCGAGCTGCACGCGCACGCGATCGCGATCGACGGCTTCGGCAACGTCACGCTCGACGTCGAGCACCCGGAGATCGCGGGCTTCGGCCTGCGGCTCGGGCGCCCGGTCCTCGTCAACGGGCACGAGGCGCACTACACGACCACCTTCGCGGACGTGCCGCCCGGCGCGCTGCTGATCTACGAAGACGCCTACCGCGCGCTCGCCCTGGCGGTCAACCGCGGCTCCGCGGCCGAGCTGCTCGGGATCGGGCGCGACGACGAGCTGCGGATCGCGCCGCGGTGAGCCGCCCCCTCGGCAGCCCGCGGCTGCACCTGCGCTCGACGACGTCGACCAACGACCGCGCGCGCCACCTCGCCGCGGCCGGCGCGCCGCACGGCACGCTCGTCACCGCGGGCGAGCAGAGCGCCGGCCGCGGCCGGCAGGGCCGCACCTGGTCGGCGCCCGCCGGCCACGCGCTGCTGCTGTCGCTGGTGCTGCGCGACCCGCCCCCGCTGCTGCCGCTCCTCGCCGCCGTGGCCGTCGCCGAGGTCGCAGGCGCCGGCGCGCGCATCAAGTGGCCGAACGACGTGCTGCTCGACGGGCGCAAGGTCGCGGGCATCCTCGCCGAGGGGCGCCCGCAACAGGGCTGGGCCGTGCTCGGGATCGGGCTCAACGTCGCCGTGCGCGTGGCGGACCTGCCGCCCGAGCTGCACGGGACGGCCGGCACGCTCGGCCTCGCGCCGCACGACGTCGAGCCGGTGCTCGCCGCGCTGCTGGAGGCGCTGGAGCGCGCGCTCGCCCTCGAGCAGGTCGCGCTGCTCGACGCCTACCGCGCGCGCGACGCGCTGCACGGCCGCGAGGTCGCCTGGGCGGCCGGGCGCGGGCGCGCCGCCGGCGTGGACGGCGTGGGCCGCCTCGTCGTCGAGCTCGAGGGCGGCGGCCGGACCGCCCTCGACGCGGGCGAGGTCCACCTGAAAGCCGAAAGGGGACCCGCCTCCGGCCCTCACGTGAGGGCCTCCGGCACCCC
>DASTWP010000199.1:0-5215 GCA_035765835.1 Solirubrobacteraceae bacterium | reverse complement strand
AACATCTACCTCGACCGCCCGTTCGGCCGCGGCGGCTTCTACCCCCGTCTCGCCGAGCTAGAGAAGCCGGCACTGTTCGTCTGGGGCACGCACGACCGCCTGATCCCGCCGGGCTTCAAGCGCCACGTCGCGGAGTGGCTGCCGAGCGCCGAGCACATCGTCCTCGACGGCTGCGGCCACGTCCCGCAGGTCGAGCGCCCCGAGCAGACGAACCGCCTCGTCCAGCGCTTCTTCGGAACCGTCGACGCGCTCGGCTCGCGGCGATGGCGCCCCGCACAGGCCGCCTGAGGCGGCCGCCCGGCTTGCGCACGCCGCGGGGTCTACGATCCCGGCGATGAGCGACGCCACGACGGCGCGCCACGCCGGGCGCAACGGGCACGGCGACGGCCCGATCGGCTCCACGGACGTGCACGGCGCCGCGCCCGCCGAGGATGCGGGCGGCTCCGCGGCCGCCGAGGCGATCTCGCTGCTCGGCCGCCTCGGCCGGGCGGTGACCGACCAGGTCGCGCGGCGCATCCCGCCCGCCGACCTCGACGAGCGCGACCCCGATTACATCCGCGAGAGCCTGCCGCGGCTGTGGCTGCTCGCCTCGCTGTACTTCCGCGGCGAGGTCCGCGGCCTGGGCAACATCCCCGAGACCGGGCCCGTCCTGCTCGTCGGCAACCACTCAGGCGGCAACCTCACGCCGGACACCGGCGTGTTCACGCTCGCCTTCAGCGCGTACTTCGGCGTCGAGCGGCGCTTCTACCAGCTGGCGCACAACCTCGTGCTCTCGATGCCGGGCCTCGGCTTCCTGCGCAAGTTCGGAACCGTCGCCGCCTCGCCGCAGAACGCCGAGAAGGCGCTGAGCAGCGGCGCAGCGCTGCTCGTCTACCCCGGCGGTGACTGGGAGGTCCACCGCCCGATCTGGGAGAGCGGCCGGGTGGACTTCGCCGGCCGCAAGGGGTTCGTGCGCCTTGCCCTCCAGCACGACGTGCCGATCGTCCCGGTCGTGTCGATCGGCGGGCAGGAGACCTCGCTCTTCCTCAGCCGCGGCGACCGGATCGCCCGCACGCTGGCGCTCGACAAGCTCTTCCGCCTGAAGGTGCTGCCCGTGTCGCTGGCGATCCCGTGGGGCCTCAACGTCGGGGACTTCATGGGCCACGTGCCGCTGCCGGCCAAGATCACGATCGAGGCGCTGCCGCCCATCCACCTGCGCGACGAGTTCGGGCCCGACCCGGACGTCGACGAGGTCTACGGCCACGTCACGCGGCTCATGCAGGAGACCCTCGACGCGCTCGCCGCCGAGCGCAGGCTGCCGGTGCTCGGGTAGTGAGGCCCACTGAATGAGGGTCCAGGCGCAGATCGACGTCGCGGCGCCGCCGCCGGCCGTGTGGGAGTTCATCACCGACCCCGAGCGCTATCTGCACTTCATGCACGGCATCACGCGGTGGGAGGTCGCCGGCGAGGACGAGGTCGGGCTGGGCGCCCGCTACCGCAGCCTGATGCGCGTCGGCTCGGCGGAGGTCGGCGGGCTCGTCGAGGTCGTCGAGTACGAGGACTGCTGCGACATGGCGTGGTCGTCGGTGACCGGCGTGGACCAGCGCGGCCGCTGGCGCCTGCGCGAGCGCCCCCACGGCCGCACCCACGTCGAGCTGCGACTCTCCTATGGCGTCGCCGGCTCGGGCATCCTCGGCTGGGTCGCCGAGCAGGTCGCGGCGCCGACGGTCCGCGACCATTTGCGGCGCTCGCTGCAGCAGCTCAAGCGCCAGGTCGAGCACGAGCAGCTGCGCCGCGAGGCCGCCGAGCGCCGCGCCCGAGCGGGAACAGCCTGACCGAGCGGGCACAATAGGGAGCTGATGGTCGCGGCCTCCGCGCTGAACATCCTGCTCGTGGACGACGACGCGCCGCTGCGCGAGATGCTCACGCGCTCCTTCGAGCGCGAGGGCCACCGGATCACGGCCGTCCCGGACGGCCAGTCCGCGCTCGACCACGCCCAGCGCGACGACTTCGACATCGTGCTCCTGGACGTCGCGCTCGGCCCCGGCCTCGCGGGCCACGACGTGGCGCGCGCGCTGCGCTCGCAGCGCAACATCGTCCCGATCATCATGCTCACGGCGCTCGACAGCGAGGCCGACGTCGTCCAGGGCCTCGAGGCGGGCGCCGACGACTACGTCACCAAGCCCTTCGGCCTCGCCGAGCTGCGCAGCCGCATCCGAGCCGTCATGCGCCGGGCGCAGGGCCGCGTGGTCGACGGCACGGTCACGATCGGGCCGGTGCAGATCGACCAGCGCGCGCGCCAGGTCACCGTCAACGGGATACCCGTGCGCCTGACGTTCAGCGAGTTCGAGCTGCTGTCCTGCCTGATGGCCAAGCCCGGCCGCCTGTTCAATCGCCAGGAGCTGCTGCGCGCGATCTGGGGCGACAGCGCCTACCGCGACCCGCGCGCGATCGACGTGCACATCCGCCACCTGCGCGAGAAGCTCGAGGTCAAGCCCGACGAGCCCGAGCTGATCCTCACCGTCCGCGGCGCGGGCTACCGCTTCCGCGAGCAATGACGTGGCGCCGGGCGTTCGGCCTGCGCACCCGCCTGGTGGTGGCGCTGGTCGTGACGAGCGCCGCGACGCTGCTGGTGGCCGCGCTGATCCTGCTCGGCCCGCTTCAGAGCCGCCTGCGCAAGGACAGCGCGGCCAACCTCCAGAACGCGGCGCTCGCGATGCGCCCCGAGTTCCAGCGCGCGATCACGCACGCGCTGCACGGGCCGCGCTCCGAGCGCGACATCTCGCTGCTCGACGGCGCCAGCGCCGCCGCTCGGAGCCTGCGCACCCGCACCGACGCACGCGTCGTGGTCAGCGACTCGATCCCGCGCGAGATCTACGACACCGACACCGACGAGCCGTTCCCCGAGCTCGCGATCCTGCGCGGGCTGCGGCTGGGGCGCACGATCCGCTCCACGCGCGGCGGCCAGGCCAGCGTCGTCGTCCAGCTCTTCCCGGGCAGCGACAAGCACCAGTACGTGCTGTACGCGAGCAAGCGCTTCACCGACGTCGCGCGCGTCGTGCACCAGGTCCGCAACGCGTTCATCGTCGCGGCGTTCATCGGCCTCGGGGTGGCGCTGATCCTCGGCCTGGCGCTGGCGGCGACGCTCACGCGGCGCCTCGCCCGCCTGCGGTCCTCGGCGCTGCGGATCACGGCGGAGGGCCCGGACGCCCCCGTGCCGCGCGACGAGTCGGCCGACGAGGTCGGGGACCTCGCGCGCTCGCTTGCGCGCATGCAGCTCGGCCTGCGCCGCCAGGAGGAGGCGCGGCGGGCGTTCGTCTCGACCGCCTCGCACGAGCTGCGCACACCGCTGACGTCGCTGTCGGGCACGCTCGAGCTGCTGGCCGAGGACCTCGCCGAGGGCCGGCTCGACGTGGCGGAGGCGCAGCGACTGGTCTCCGGCGCGCAGTCCGAGCTGCGCCGCCTCGGCAACCTCGCGACCGAGCTGCTCGACCTCAGCCGGCTGGACGCGGACGTGCCGCTGCGCACCGAGCCGGTCGAGCTGTCCGAGCTCTGCCGCGCGGTGCTCGCCGAGTTCGAGCTCCAGGCGGGCGAGCGCGACATCGAGCTCGACGTCGTGCCGCCGCCCGGCCCGTGCTGGGGCGCGGGCGACCCCGGCGCCGTCGCGCGCATCGTGCGCATCCTCGTCGACAACGCGCTCAAGTTCGCACCCCCCGGCGAGGCGATCCGCGTCACGCCGGCCTACCACGGCGACCACGCTACGGTCGAGGTCGCGGACACCGGTCCCGGCGTTCCGCCGCCGGAGCGCGAGCGGATCTTCGAGCGCTTCCAGCGCGGGGCCGCCAGCCGCGAGGGCGGCTTCGGGCTCGGCCTCGCGATCGGGCGGGAGCTCGCCGAGCGCCAGGGCGGCGCGCTCGAGCTGCTGGACTCCGCGCGCGGCGCGCGCTTCCTCCTCAGCCTCCCGATCGAGCTGCCGGCGGGCTCGGCGGCCGAGCCTGAGCCGGCGGCCCGGGCGCACGCGGCCGCAGGCCGGACGCCGGGCGCCGGCCGCTGACCCCCAACAGCAGCGCCCATCCGGCGGCGCCGCCGGCGACGAGCGAGGGCAGCAGGCGGAACGCGTGGCGCGGCTCGGCGACGAAGAAGACGTCCAGCGCGGTGGTCACGAGGATCGCGAACAGCACGATCCCGAGCGCCTTCGGCCTGCGCAGCACCAGCCCGATGAGCAGGCCGATCAGCGCCAGGCCGACGATCACGCGGTGCTCCCACAGCGTGCTGGAGTGCTCGGGCCGGTGCGTGCCGCGGTAGTACTCGCTCCACATCCGCCACAGCTTCGACACGATCATCGAGGCGAACGACAGCGGCTGGCCGAGCGCGTACTTGCGCAGGTTGTGCAGGGCCTCCTTGCGCAGCGCGCCCTCGCGCGGCAGGTTCGGGTGGCGCGCGGCGACCACGTCGAGGTAGAGGCCCTCGGGGATCTTGAAGCCCGGCGTCTTGCGCGTGTACGGGTGCGCGCGGTGCACCTCGTCGACCATCTTGTTCTTGAGGCCGAAGATCGTCCCGTTGCCGGGCAGGTACGTCGCCACGTAGAGGGTGCCCGCGCCGCCGTCGGTGATCGGGATGAAGTGCCCGGCGCTCGTGCTCGCGTAGGCCGACCACGGCACGACCATCGCCGCGGTGCCGAGCAGCATCGCGCACGCCCTCGCCGCGCCGCACTGGAAGCCGTGACGGCGCCACAGCAGCACGCCGCAGAGCAGCGGCAGCAGCACCGCGGCGAGCAGCACGTCGGCGCGCACCAGGCACGCGAGGCCGAACGCGGCCCCGGCGATCGCGAAGGACCACGGCGCCCGTCTGCGCCAGGCCCAGATCAGCGTCGCGAGCGACGCCGTGATCGCGAACGCCCCGAAGGGCTCGCTCACGAGGTAGGACGTCGAGTCGATCAGCGGCGGGTAGAGCGCGACGACCACGGCCGCGAGCAGCCCTCCCCACGCGCCACCGAGCAGCGTCGCCAGCACGAACGCCGCGATGATCGTGCCGGTGCCGATCACAGCCTCGGCGTAGCGCGCCGCGCGCTGGTCGATGTGCGGGCGGCCGTGCACGTCGTGCCCGCTGATCAGGTCGGCGGCGGCGAACAGCGCGGGCGCGCCCGGCGCCCAGTGGAACGGCTGGTGCATCGAGGAGTCGCCGTAGGAGCCGTAGGCCCGCAGGTCGCCGGCGAGGCGCACGTAGGCGCGCAGAT
>DASTWP010000198.1:0-19499 GCA_035765835.1 Solirubrobacteraceae bacterium | reverse complement strand
GCGACCTCCTCCCAGCGCGAGACGTCGGTGACGAAGATGCGCGTGCGCACGACCTCCTCCATCCGCGCGCCGGCCTGCTCGAGCGCCGCCCGCACGTTCGCGAGCGCCTGCCGCGCCTGCTCGTAGGCGTCGCCCGGCGCCGCGATCGCGCCGTCGGCCATGACCGCCGTGCAGCCCGCGACGTGGACGTGGTCGCCGGCGCGCACCACGCGGCTGTAGCCGGCGATCGGCTCCCACGGCGCGCCCGAGCCGAAGCGCTCGATCGGAGCCACGATCAGTGGCGGAAGTGCCGCCGGCGCGTGAGGACCATCGCGACGCCGGCCTTCTCGGCCGCGGCGATGACCTCGTCGTCGCGGATCGAGCCGCCGGGCTGCACGATCGCGCGCACCCCGGCCTCGATCGCGAGCTCGGGCCCGTCGGCGAACGGGAAGTAGGCGTCGGAGGCGAGCACCGCCCCCTCGAGCGACTCCACGCGCGACTTCTCGACCGCGATCCGCACCGAGTCCACGCGGCTCATCTGCCCCGCGCCGATGCCGACCGTCGCGCGGTCCTGCACGAGCACGATCGCGTTGGACTTCACGTGCCGGCAGACGGTCCACGCGAACAGCAGGTCGGCCCACTCGCGCTCGTCGGGCTGCCGCGTGGTGGCGACCTCCATCTGCTCGCGGTCGTGGGCGACGAGGTCGCGGTCCTGCACGAGCAGGCCGCCCTCGACCTGGCGCACCTCCGGGTCGCGCTGCGGCGCGACGCGCTGCTCCTCGTCCTCGAGGATGCGCACGTTCGGCTTGCGGCAGAGGATCTCGAGCGCGCCCTCCGCGTATCCGGGCGCGAACAGCACCTCGATGAACTGCTGCGAGAGCGCCTCTGCGGTCTCGGCATCGATCGGGCGGTTGAACGCGATCACGCCGCCGAACGCGCTCAGCGGGTCGCACTCGAAGGCGCGGCGGTAGGCCTCCCGCGCCGTCGCGCCGAGCGCCACGCCGCAGGGGTTGTTGTGCTTGACGATCGTGCAAGCCGGCTCGTCGAACTCCGCGACGAGCGCGCGCGCCGCGTCCAGGTCGAGCACGTTGTTGAACGAGATCTGCTTGCCGCCGTGCTGGCGCACTTGCGAGAGCACGTGCCGGCGCGCGCCCACCTGCGTGTAGAAGGCCGCGCGCTGGTGCGGGTTCTCGCCGTAGGGCAGGTCCACGAGCTTCTCGAACGCGCGCACGAACAGCGGCGGGAAGTCCTCGCGCTTCTCGGCGAACCAGCGCGCGATCGCGGTGTCGTAGCGCGCGGTGTACGCGAACGCCTCGGCCGCCAGCCACTCGCGCGTCGGCATGGACAGCATGCCGCCGGACGCGCGCAGCTCCTCGAGCACCGCGTCGTAGGACTCCGGCGTGACAACCACCGCGGCGAACGCGTGGTTCTTGGCCGCCGCGCGGATCATGGTCGGCCCGCCGATGTCGATGTTCTCGATCACCTCGGGCTCGCTCACCCCGCGGCGCCCGGCGGTCTGCTCGAACGGGTAGAGGTTCACGCACACGAGGTCGATCCACTCGACGTCGTGCTCGGCGGCCTCGCCGAGGTGTGCCGGGTTGTCGCGCACGGCGAGCAGCCCCGCGTAGAGCTTCGGGTGCAGCGTCTTGACGCGCCCGTCCATGATCTCCGGGAAGCCCGTGAGCTCCTCGATGCCGCGCACGTCGATGCCCGCGTCGGCCAGCTCGTTGGCGGTGCCTCCGGTCGAGACGAGCTCCACATCGAGCTCCGCCAGCCCGCGTGCGAAGTCCACGATCCCGCGCTTGTCGGAGACGGAGAGGAGCGCCCGGCGGATCCGGACCGCGCCCGGCTCGGTCAGCGGCTCGGCGTCCGTTGTTCTCGGCTCGTCGGCGATGGCTGGAACACTAGATGAGTGACCCGGACGGCCACGGTCCGGCAGGCGGCGCATCACGTTTTGCCGCGCGCCGCGAGTGGGAAAGCCGCGCGAAAGAGGACGACCCCGAAGGGACGACCATGACGGTAGGACCGAAGACCGATCCCGAGCAGGCGCTGCAGCGGGGGGGCGACGAGCTGGAGGAGCGCCTGCACCACGTCGACGAGGACATCGACGAGGCCAAGAAGCAGCTGCGCGCGCGTCGCGAGGGCGACGGTCCGCTGGATGACGTCGCGGGCGACTGGGAGGACACCGACGACGCCGGCGGCGGCGAGGACCCGTCCGGGTTCGACGACCCGGAGGCCGAGGAGGAGGACGAGGAGGAGTAGCGCTCAGCCCGCGAGCACCCGGCGCGGGTGCTCCGGGTCGCGCCGCAGTGCGCCTGCGGCCAGCAGCCGCACCGCCTCTGGCAGCAGGCGGTGCTCGATCCCTCGCAGCGCCTCGCGCACCTCGGCCGGCTCCCTTGCCGCCGGCAGCTCGACCGCCGACTGCAGCACGATCGGCCCGGTGTCGATGCCCTCGTCGACGAGATGCACAGTGACGCCGAAGACCTTCACGCCGTACTCGAGCGCCTGCTCGATCGCGCGCACGCCCGGGAACGCCGGCAGCAGCGAAGGGTGGACGTTGAGGATCCGATCGGGGAAGCGGGCGATGAACGCGGCGTCGAGGATCGCCATGTAGCCCGCGAGGACGACCGCCTGCGCCCCGCGCTCCTCGAGCCAGTCGGCCATCGCGACGTCGCGGGCACGGCGGTCGGTGTGCTCCTTGCGCGCGAACACGCGCGTCGCCACGCCGGCCGCAGATGCGCGCTCGAGGGCGCGGGCGCCCGCCGTGTCCGACGCGACGGCCACGACCTGCCCCTCGCGCCCATGGACCGTGTCGAGCAGCGCCTGGAGGTTCGTGCCCTCGCCCGAGGCGAGCACGCCGATCCTCACGCGGCCTCCAGCGCGCGCAGCTTCGGGAACGCGCCGCCGGTCGACTCCAGGCGACCAGCGGCGATCAGCTGGTCGACCCTGGCGAGCACCTGGTCCGCGCGCAGGTGCGCGAACGACCCGTACGCGGGCAGCCCGTCGTAGGCGTTCTGGAGCACGACCTTCGAGCGCCCGCCGCGCAGGATCTCGACCGCGCGCGTGCGCCCGACCGACGGCCGCGCAGAGACGACCACCTCGACGATCGCCGAGTCGAGATCGCCCGCCGCGGGCGCGACACCGGCGACGGCCGGCCCACGTCCCCCGGCGCGCTGCGCTGGCGCCGGCACGAGCGAGGGATCGCAGCGGTCGCAGCACGGCCCGGACGCCGCGGGCGCCGCCGGATCGCCGAAATGGCGCAGGATGCGCGCGCGCCGGCACTCCTCGCCCTCGACGAACGCCCACACCGCGCGGTACTGCCGCCAGCGCGCGCGCTGCGCCTCGCCCGCCGAGGTCCGGCAGGTGGCGCGCGCGCGACCGTCGAACGGCGCGACGAGCCGCCCGCGCACCCGGTCCATCGGCGCCGGCGCGGGCTGCACGACGCCGGCGCTGACGAGGTGCCCGACGATCGCGCGGATCCGCTCCGGATCCTCGCCGAGATCGTCGACGCCGACGTCGAAGCGGGCCCCGGTGCCCGGCAGCGACGGCTGCGCGGCGGCGCCGGCGGCCGCCTCCAGCCGCGCGGCGACGGCCGCGATCGTCCCCTCCTCGACCTCGGCCTGCTTGATGAAGAACACGTGCAGCGCCTTGTCGCGCGCCTCGGCGAGCAGCAGCGCGCGAGCGGGCAGCCCGTCGCGGCCCGCGCGGCCGGCCTCCTGGTAGTAGGCCTCGACGGACGAGGGCACGCTCGCGTGCGCGACCGTGCGCACGTCCGCCTTGTCGACGCCCATGCCGAACGCGTTGGTCGCGACGACGACCTCGGCCTCGCCGCCCATGAACGCCCGCTGCGCCGCCGCGCGCTCCTCGCGCCGCAGGCCCGCGTGGTAGGCGACGACCGGGACGCCGAGCTCACGCCCCAGCTCGTCGGCCAGGCGCTCGGTGTCGTTGCGCGTCCCCGCGTAGACGATCGCGGGCCGCGCCGCGCGATCGGCCAGCGCGGCGGCCAGCCGCCGGCGCTTGTCCGCAGCCCCGCCGCAGGGCACGACGGCGAAGCTGAGGTTCGGGCGATCGAAGCCCGTCGCGACCCGCACCGGGTCGCGCAGCGCGAGTCGCGCGGCGATGTCTGCGGCGACCTGCGGCGTCGCGGTCGCGGTCGACGCGACGATCGCCTGCGCGCCGAGCCAGCGCGCAGCGTCGGCGAGCCGGAAGTAGTCCGGCCTGAAGTCGTGCCCCCACTGCGAGACGCAGTGCGCCTCGTCGACGGCGAAGACGCCGATGCGCGCGCCGCGCAGCGCCTCCAGGAAGCCCGGCGAGGAGAAGCGCTCCGGCGCGACGTAGAGGAGCCGCAGATCACCGGCCGCGGCGCGGGCCACGACGTCGCGGTTGACGTCCGCGTCCTGCTGGGCGTTCACGAGCGCCGCACGCCCGGGCGCGCGCCGCTCGAGCGCCTGCACCTGGTCCTGCATCAGCGACACCAGCGGCGAGACCACGACCGTGAGGTCGTCCCGCAGCAGCGCCGGAAGCTGGTAGCAGAGGGACTTGCCGGCGCCCGTCGGCATGACGACGAGGACGTCGCGGCCCGCGAGCGCAGCCGCGCACGCCTCCTCCTGCCCGGGCCGGAATGCGGGGAAGCCGAAGTGCTCTTGCAGCGCTGCGCGGAGGTCCGTCATGACAGGGCGCCCGACCATAGCGGCGCCTCCGGCCGTGAAAGCCGCAGGCGCGCGCCGTGTCGCAGAGTTGTCACACAGCGGGCGCCGGCACGCGGTGCTCCCACATCTCGATCCGCCCGAGCACCCGGTAGCCGAGCCGCTCGTAGACCGGCTGCCCGAGCGCCGTGGCCTCGAGCGACGTCGTGACGCACCCCGCCGCGTGCGCCTCGCGCAGCGCCAGCCGCAGCAGCTCCGAGCACAGCCCGCGCCCGCGCGCCTCCTGCACGGTCGCCACGAGCGAGACCCCGCAGTCGCCGTCCTCGTGAACCACGCACGCGACGGCCGCGACATGGCCGCCGGCCCGCGCCGCGTACGCGACCAGGCCCGGCGGCCGCGCGCCCTGCAGCAGGCGCTCGAAGTGCGGGGCGCCGTAGGCGACGTCGTTGACGCGGCCCACCTCCTCCCAACGCGCGTCCGCCACCAGGTCGAGCGCGCCCCGCGGCTCGAGGTCCATCTCCTCGATCCGCGCCGCCATCAGCGCCGGCGTGCCGTCGAGCGCGTGCCCGGCCGCCTCGAGCGCGCGCGCGACCTCGCGGTCGCCCGGGCGCACCCACACCGTCCATGCGCGCACGCCCGCGCGCGCGTAGAGCTCCTCGAGCTCCTCGCGCGCCGCGAGCAGCGCCTCCGCGTCGCCGTAGAACACGCCGTTGGGGATCGAGGTGTCCGGCGTGCCCGGCGACAGGCACGCCAGCAGCCCGTCGCGCTCGAGCACCTCGCCGCCCGCCGACCCGACCGCGAGCGCTCGGAACGTCGCCTTCTGGCTCGCCAGCTCGCGCGCCATCAGCTCCGCGTCGTCCATGCGCGGACCCTACGCGGGCGCTATGCCTGCACGAGCGGCAGCGCGCGCTCGAAGGCGAACTTGTCGATCGCCTCCTTGGTGCCCGGCAGCGGGTACTCGCCGGAGAAGCACGCGTCGCAGTGGCGATCGCGGTCGCCGCCGACGGCCTCGTAGACGCCCGCCAGAGACAGATACGCCAGCGAGTCGACGCCGAGCTCCTCGGCGATCTCCTCGACCGAGCGGTCGTGGGCGATCATCTCCTCGCGCGTCGACATGTCGATGCCGTAGTGGCAGGGGTTCTTGATCGGCGGCGCAGAGATCCGCATGTGGACCTCCAGGGCGCCGGCGTCGCGCAGCATCTGCACGATCTGCCGCGTCGTGTTGCCGCGCACGATCGAGTCGTCGACGACCACCAGCCGCTTGCCGCCGACGATCTCCGGCAGCGGGTTGAACTTCAGCCGCAGGCCGTGCTTGCGCAGCTCCTGGCCGGGCTGGATGAAGGTGCGCGCGACGTAGCGGTTCTTGACGAAGCCGTCGTCCTGCGGCAGGCCGCTCGCGCGCGCGAAGCCGCGCGCCGCGGGGTTGCCCGAGTCCGGCACCGCGATCACGAGGTCGGCCGTCGGCGCCGGCGCCTCGCGCGCGAGGATCTCGCCCATCCGGCCGCGCGCCGCCTGCAGCACGTCGCCGTTCATCCGCGAGTCCGGCCGCGCGAAGTAGATGTACTCGAAGACGCAGAAGGCCTCACGAGCGCCGCTGACGATCTGGCGCGTGCGGATGCCGTCCTCGCCGAGCGAGACGAGCTCGCCGGGCTGCACGTCGCGCAGGTGCGTCGCGCCGATGATGTCGAACGCGCAGGTCTCCGAGGCGACGCAGTAGCGGTCGCCGATCATGCCGAGCGACAGCGGCCGCACGCCCGCGGGGTCGCGGAACGCGTAGACGCGCTTCTTCGTCATGACCACCGTCGAGAACGCGCCCTGCAGGCGCGGCATCACGTCGGCGATCGCGTCCTCGATGTCGTCGCTCGCGTGCGTCGCCAGCAGGGCGGCGATGATCTCGGAGTCCGACGTGGAGCTGAACGTCACGCCGCGCTCGCGCAGCTCGGCATGCAGCTCGACGGCGTTGATCAGGTTGCCGTTGTGCGCCAGGGCCAGCTCGCGGCGGTTGCCGCCCGTGCCCTCGCTGCGGTGCACGGGCTGCGAGTTCTCCCACTCGTTCGAGCCGGTCGTCGAGTAGCGGACGTGGCCGATCGCGAGGTCGCCGGCCAGCGCGCGCAGGTCGTGCTCCTTGAAGACCTGCGAGACGAGGCCGAGCGCGCGCTGGGTGATGATGTAGCCGTCGTGGTCGGCGGCGGCGATGCCCGCGGACTCCTGCCCGCGGTGCTGGAGCGCGTAGAGCGCGAAGTAGGTCAGGCGGGCGACGTCGTGCTCGGGCGCGTAGATCCCGAACACGCCACATTCGTCACGCGGACCGTCGCGATGATCTGGGAGTGGCGTCTCAGCCGACATGAGGAGGTCGCTGCGGAGTGGCGACCAGTGTCAGCGTAGCAGCGCCACCGGCCGGGCTTTGACGGTTCGTCAGGGGAACAGGCGGGCGAGCGACGCGTGCGCCTCGCGCAGCTCGTCGAGCCCGATCCGCACACCGTCGATCGCCAGATCGCCGCCCCCGACGGTGCCCAGCAGCTCGCCGCCGAGGGCGAACAGCGCCTCGCGCTCGCCCGAGACCACGAAGCCTCCCGGTCCCTCGCCGAACCAACGCTCCTCCCCGCCGCCGATCTCGACCTGCGCGCCGATGCCCCCGCCGAGGCAGCACTCCGCCAGCGCGACCGCGAGGCCGCCCTCGGCGACGTCGTGCGCGCTCGCCACCGCGCCGCTGCGCACGGCCTCGCGCACGAGCGCCTGCGCGTCGCGCACCGCCGCCGGATCGAACGCCGGCAGCCCGTCCGGCAGCGGCTCGCCGCGCAGCTTGGCGAGCTCGCTCGCGTCAAGGGACGGACCGAACGGCCCGACGAGCGCGATCGCATCGCCCTCGCGGGCGAAGCCGAGGCGCCCGGCGCGAGCCGCGTCCGGCAGCTTCCCGACCATGCCGATCACGGGCGTCGGGTAGATCGGCCCCGCGGCGCCCTCGTTGTAGAGCGAGACGTTGCCGCCGACGACGGGCGCGCCGAGCACGCGGCACGCCTCCGCGAGGCCACGCACGGCCTCGGTCAGCTGCCAGGCGATGTGCGGCTTCTCGGGGTTGCCGAAGTTGAGGTTGTTCGTCACGCCGAGCGGTTCGGCTCCGACGCAGGCGAGGTTCGCCGCGCACTCGAGCACGACCTCGATCGTGCCGCGGTAGGGGTCCGCCGCCACGCGGCGGCCGTTGCCGTCGATCGAGGTCGCGAGCGCGCTGCCGTCGGGCAGCTGCAGCACCGCCGCGTCGGCCTGGTCGGGCCGGCGCACCGTGCGCGACTGCACGATCCAGTCGTACTGCTGGTAGAGCGGCAGGCGCGAGGCGAGGTTCGGCGAGCCGATCAGCGCCAGCAGCGCCTCGCGCCGCGGCTCGTGCGCGCCGAGCACGGCGGCCGGCGGCTCGTACAACGGCGCCGGCGGCTTCTGCGGCTCCAGGTCGTAGAGCGGGCAGTCGTCCACGAGCGCCGCGACCGGCATGTCGCCGACGAGCCGCTCGCCGTCGAAGATGCGCATGTTGCCGGTATCGGTGACGGTGCCGATCGCGGTCCCGTTCACCTCCCACTTCTCGCACAGCGCGAGCACCTCGTCCACGCGCGCGGGCTCGCAGACGCAGAGCATCCGCTCCTGCGACTCGGAGACCATGATCTCGAACGGCTCCATGCCGGCCTCGCGCAGCGGCACGCGCGCGACGTCGAGGTCGATGCCCACGCCGCCCTTCGAGGCCATCTCCGACGCACTCGAGGTCAGCCCCGCCGCGCCCAGGTCCTGCAGCGCGACGAGCAGCCCGCGCTCGAGCAGCTCGAGCGAGCACTCGAGCAGCTTCTTCTCCTCGAACGGGTCGCCGACCTGGACGCTCGGGCGCTTGGACTCGTCGGCCTCGCCGAGCTCCGCGCTCGCGAGCACCGACGCGCCCCCGATGCCGTCGCGACCGGTCGAGGCGCCGAAGAGCACGAGCAGGTTGCCGACGCCTGCGGCCGCGCTGCGCACGAGCTTCTCGCGCTCGCCGAGGCCGAGCGCCATCGCGTTGACGAGGCAGTTCTGCTCGTAGGCGCCCTCGAAGTAGACCTCGCCGCCGACGGTCGGCACGCCGATCGAGTTGCCGTAGTGGCCGATGCCCGCGACCGCGCGGTCGAGCAGGTAGCGCGAGCGCTCGCTGCGCTCGGGGTCGCCGAAGCGCAGCGAGTCGAGCACCGCGATCGGCCGCGCGCCGATCGCGAAGATGTCGCGCAGGATGCCGCCGACGCCCGTGGCCGCGCCCTGGAACGGCTCGACCGCGCTCGGGTGGTTGTGCGACTCGACCTTGAACGCGCACACGAGGCCGCCGCCGACGTCCACCGCGCCCGCGTTCTCCCCCGGGCCCATGACGACCGCCGGCCCCTCGGTCGGCAGCGTGCGCAGCAGCTTCTTCGAGTGCTTGTAGGCGCAGTGCTCGCTCCACAGCAGCGAGAACATCGCGAGCTCCACCTCGTTGGGCTCGCGGCCGAGCTTCTCGCACGCGAGCGCGTACTCGGCGCGCGTCAGGCCGAGCGCCACGGCCTGCTCGACGCCGGGGACCGTGGCGGCCTCAGGCACGGACCAGCGCCATCGACTCGAACAGCTTCAGGCCGTCGGCCGATCCGGTCAGCGGGTCCACCGCGTGCTCCGGGTGCGGCATCAGCCCGAGCACGTTGCCCGCGGCGTTCATCACGCCGGCGATGTCGTTCGAGGAGCCGTTCGGGTTGTGGTCGTGCGCGTAGCGCAGCACCACCTGGCCGCTGTCGGCCATCTCGGCGAGCACGTCCTCGGGCGCGTAGTAGCGGCCGGTCGTGTGCTTGACGGGGATCGAGAGCACCTCGCCCTCGGCACACGCGCGCGTGAACGCGGTGTCGGCGTTGACGACCTCGACCCCCACCTGGCGGCAGACGAAGCGCAGCCCGACGTTCGGCAGCAGCGCGCCCGGCAGCAGCCCCGCCTCGCAGAGCACCTGGAAGCCGTTGCAGATCCCGAACACGAGCCCGCCCTCGCGCGCGAACGCGATCACCGACTCCATCACCGGCGAGAAGCGCGCGATCGCGCCGACGCGCAGGTAGTCGCCGTAGGAGAAGCCGCCGGGGATCACGACGGCGTCGACGCCCCGCAGGTCGCGGTCGCCGTGCCACAGGATCACGGCCTCCCCGACGCGTGCCGCGGCGAGCTGCGCGTCGACCTCGTCGCAGGAGCCCGGGAACCTCAGCACCCCGAAGCGCATCAGCCCGGCAGCACCTCGTAGTCCTCGATCAGCGGGTTGGCGAGCAGCTTGCGGCACATCTCGTCGAGCTGCGCGTCGTCCTCGACGTCGAGCTCCACCAGCCGCCCGACGTGCACGTTCGAGACGCCGCTGAACCCGAGCGCCGGCAGGGCGCGCTCGACCGCGATGCCCTGCGGGTCGAGGATGCCTGCCTTGGGACGGATCAGGACGCGGGCGCGCGCCATCAGCCGGCGCTACCGGTGCGCGCCAGCCAGTCGCCGAACGACTCGCCGGTGATCTTCTCGTAGGCCTCGACGTAGCGCGCCTGCGTGCCCTCGACGACGTCGTCGGGGATCGCCGGCGCGGGGGGCGCCTTGTCCCAGCCCGACGCGCTGGCCCAGTCGCGCACGTACTGCTTGTCGAAGCTCGGCTGGCCGTGGCCGGGCTCGTAGCCGTCGGCGGGCCAGTAGCGCGAGGAGTCGGGCGTCAGGACCTCGTCGCCGACGGTCAGCACGCCCTCTTCGTCGAGCCCGAACTCGAACTTCGTGTCGGCGAGGATCACGCCGCGCTCGCGCGCGTGCTCGGCGGCGAAGCGGTACAGGCCGATCGAGGCCTCGCGCAACCTGCTCATCAGGTCGCGGTCGCCGACGAGCTCGGCCGCCTGCTCGAAGTCGATCGCCTCGTCGTGGCCGACCTCGGCCTTCGTCGACGGCGTGAAGATCGGCGCCGGCAGCTGCTCGGACTCCCGCAGGCCCGGTGGCAGCTCGATGCCGGAGACCTTCCCGGTCGCCTGGTAGTCCTTCCAGCCCGAGCCGGTGATGTAGCCGCGCACGACGCACTCGACCGGCAGCATCCGCAGCTTGCGCACGGCCATCGCGCGCCCGCGGACGGCCTCGGGCACGCCGTCGGTGGCCGAGACGAAGTGGTTGGGGACGATCTGGCCGGTGCGGCCGAACCAGAAGACCGACAGCGCGGTCAGCACCTTGCCCTTGTCGGGGATCGGCGTCGGATGCACGACGTCGTAGGTCGAGATCCGGTCCGAGGCGACCATGAGGATCCGGTCGCCGAGGTCGTACATCTCACGGACCTTGCCGCTCGCGATGAGCGGGAGGTCGAGCGTTGCAGGCGGCACTCGCGCGATGCTAGCAACGGGCCCGGCGGGCGATCCGTCAGCATCCCGCGCCCGCGATGCGGCTCCAGATCAGCCATTTCACGGACCCCGCCTGCCCGTTCGCGTTCTCGGCCGAGCCGGTCTGCGTGCCCGGCTTCAACCCGGCCGAGGCCTACGAGACGGCGATCGCGAACCTCGCGCCGGAGCTACAGCGGCGCGAGCCTCCCGGGACGGTCGCGGAGGTGCTCGCGTGGGCGGGCGAGCCGCTCGCGACCGCGGAGATCGCGCAGGTCGCGCGCCTCGACCAGCGCGAGGCCCGCGCCGACCTCGCGCGCGTGGCGCGCCCGCTCGCAGCGGGAGCGGACTTCTACTGGACGCTCGCCTGAGACCGGCGCGCTGTGCGGGCGCGTGCTGAGCTCCCGCACGTAGCCGGCCTCGATCGCCGCGAAGGCTCGCTGCTGCCTGCGCGCGCTCATGGCCGGCGGTGCGCGATCAGCACCGAGCGTCGGGAGTGTGCGGCGACGGAGCCCGCGACGCTGCCGACGAGCGCCCCGGCGAGGCCGCTGCGGCCATGCGAGCCGAGCACGATCACGCGCGCGTCGTGCTCGTCGGCGAAGGTCGCGATCGCCTTCCACGTCGGCGCGCCTTCTACCGCGGCGCTGCGGGCGCGGAAGCCGGCCTCCTTCGCGAGCGCGGCGCCGTCGGCCGCCGTCTGCTCCGCGGCCTTGCGCACCTCGATGACCTGAGCGGCGTCGAGCTGCAGGTCGGCGGCGGGCAGGAAGCCGACGTCGAACGGCTGCCAGACGGTCAGCACGAGCGCGTCCGCGCCCGTCTCCAGCAGCCGCCCGGCCTCCTCGATCGCGAGCTTCGCGAGCTCCGAGCCGTCGTAGGCGAACAGGACGGGGCCCGATGCGTTGGCGGCGCTCATGACCGCACCGGCTCCGCGCCGAAGTCACGGTCGCGCAGGCGTCTGCGGACCGCGGCGAGCAGCGGCGGCGAGTGCCACGCCGGCCCCTCGCCCGCCATGAACCGCTCGATCTGCGGCGTCTGCGGGCGCGCGCCGCCGAGCACGTAGAGCAGCACCGGGACGACCGCCCCCGCGATCGCGAGACCGAGGCCGATCCACAGCGCGATGCCCGCGCCGGTCACCGGGTCGCCGCCGACCGTTGCGGCGAAGTGCACGAACAGCGGCGCGATCATGAAGGCGGCGACCGCGCGCAGCAGCTCGACGATCGCGAACACGCGCTGCAGGCTCGACGAGGCCAGCGAGAAGCCCGCCGTGAAGAGCGCAGGCGCGACCGTCGCGCCGAGCCCGATGCCGGTCAGCCCGGAGGCGAGCAGCGTGAGCCCCTGCGACGGCGGCAGCTGGATGCGGAAGACGCCGATCCCGGCCGCCAGGAACACCATCCCGGCGAGCGGCAGGTACTGCAGCGCGCGCTTGTCGATCACGACCCCGAGCAGGACCGCCGTGAGGATCGCCCCCGCGAGCTCGGGCAGGTACAGGAGGCCGACGTGCAGGGGCCCGAAGCGCTGCGAGAGCAGGCCCGCGGTGAGCACGGTCGCCGAGACCGACGCCGCCGCGGCCAGCAGCGCGAGCGTGATGCCGGCGACCGGGACGGTGCTCGAGAGCATCGTGCGGATCGTCAGCAGTGGGCGCCGCGCGCGGTACTGGCTCGCGACCAGCAGCACGATCAGCGCGAGGCCCAGGGCCAGCAGCCCGAGCGTGCGGACCTCGAGGAAGCGGTGTGTGAGCAGCTCGGAGGCGCCGTAGAACGCCGCCACCGAGCCCGCGGCGGCGAGCGCGATCGCCATCGGCGCGCGCGGCGCGCTGCGGTCGGCGGGCGGCGTGTCCTCGAAGGTCAGCAGCGCGAGCACCAGCGCGCCTGCGGAGATCGCCGCGACGACCCAGAACAGCGGGCGCCAGCCGTGGGCCTGTGCCTGGGCGCCGCCGATGGCGGGCCCGAGCGTGACCGCCCCGAAGATGCACATGTTCATGATCACGGCCGTCGAGCGGAAGCGCTCGACGCCGAAGCCGAGCGCGAGCGGCGGCACGGCCGCGATCAGCAGCAGGCTGGTGCAGAGCCCCTGGAGCACGTGGCCGGCGACGAACATCGCCGGGTTCTGCGCGGCGGCCGCGAGCAGCGAGCCGATCAGCAGCAGCCCGACGTAGACGACCATGACCCGCCGCTGGCGGAGCACCTGGGCGAGCTGGACGGCCACGACCGTGCCGAGCGCGTAGGCGGCGTTCGCCATGCCGGCGCCCAGGCTCATCGCCTGCGCGCTCATGTGCAGATCGCGCCCGATCAGCGGCGTGACCGGCCCGATCGCCGCCGACAGCGCGAGGTAGGGGATCAGGGCGAACATCACCATCGCTGCGGCGGCCGGGTAGCGGCCTGCGAGTGGACCCTGTCTCATCGCGTTCCTTTTCTTCGGGGGACGGAGCGGCTAAACTGGAGGGTGCCTCCGCACTATATGTGGAGGCTGCCTCCGCTTGATTGGGAACTATAGCGGAGGTACCCTCCGCTTTGTCAAGCGGTCCGGAGAAAAAAAAATGTCCACGACGCCTCTCGAGCCGGCCCTCTCGCATCGCCCCAAGCGCGCCGACGCGCGCCGCAACTACGACAAGCTCGTGACGGCCGCCCGCGAGGCGTTCACCGAGTCCGACAAGTCGGCCTCGCTAGAGGACATCGCGCGCCGCGCCGGCGTCGGCATCGGCACGCTGTACCGCCACTTCCCGACGCGGACGGACCTGATCGAGGCGG
The DNA here is from genome assembly GCA_035765835.1 of Solirubrobacteraceae bacterium. Lineage (GTDB taxonomy): Bacteria > Actinomycetota > Thermoleophilia > Solirubrobacterales > Solirubrobacteraceae > JAOPZW01. The sequence goes on along the minus strand of DASTWP010000198.1, from coordinate 5,786 downwards.
TCTACGTCGAGGAGGTCGAGCGGCTGTGCTCCTCGGCGCTGGACCTCCAGGACCAGCCGCCGTGGGACGCGCTCGTGGGCTGGCTGCGCCGCTTCGTCGGCTACGTCGCGACGAAGCAGGCGCTCGCCGACGAGCTGTTCGCGGTCGCCGACCGCGACTCCGAGATCTTCCACACCTGTCGTGGCGCCACCTACTCCGCGGGCGAGCCGCTGCTCGCCCGCGCCCAGGCCGCCGGCGACGTGCGCCCTGACATCACGATCCGCGAGCTCGTCCAGATGGTCGGCGGCATCGCGAAGGCGCCGACCGCGAGCCCCGCCGAGGTCGAGCGCATCCTTGGCTTCGCCCTCGACGGGCTGCGCTACCGGCCCTCCTAGGCGACCGCCTCCGCGGCCGCCTGCGACGACGCGGCGCTCTCGGGCGTGCGCCCCCGGATGAGGTCGGCGGCGCGCTCGGCGACCGCGATCGTCGGCGCGTTCGTGTTGCCGCGCGGCACCGACGGGAAGACCGACGCGTCGACGACGCGAAGGGCCTCGACGCCGCGCACGCGCAGCTCGGTGTCGACCACCGCGCCGTCGTCCGTGCCGAGGCGGCACGTGCTCGTCGGGTGGTAGATCGTCTGCGTCGTGTGGCGCAGGTAGGCGAGGATGTCGGCCTCACCGTCGGACGCCGGCAGCATGTGCGGCGTCTGCGCGTAGCGCGCGAGCGGCTCGTGCCGCGCGATCTCCAGCACCTGCCGCATCCCGGCGACCGCGGACCTCACGTCGTCGGCGTCGTCGAAGTAGTTGTGCACGATCAGCGGCTTCGCGGTCGGGTCCGGCGAGACGACCGCCACCTGCCCGCGGCTCTTCGGCTTGACGACGCAGGCCGAAAGCGTGAAGCCGTGCTCGGGCGGCGGCAGCAGGCCCTCCTGCTCGAAGATCGCCGCGACGAAGTGCAGCTGGACGTCCGGCGCGTCGAGCCCCTCGCGCGTGCGCAGGAACCCGCCGGCCTCGACGCCGTTGGACGCCAGTGGGCCTGCGCCCTCGCCGGCCCACAGCGCGAGGTTCTCGTCGTTGAGCGCGTCCTTCATGCTGACCGGCTCCGTCGTCGCCCACTGCCCGCCGAACGCCGGGTGGTCCTGGAGGCCGAGGCCCATGCCGGGGCTCTCGGCGACGAGCGGGACCTGGAGCAGCTCGAGCTCCTCGGGCCGGCCGAGGCCGGAGAGCGTGAGGATCTGCGGCGAGAGGTAGGCGCCCGCGCACACGATCACCTCGCGCTCGGCGTCGAAGCGGAGCACCTCGCTGAGCCGCGAGCCCTCGACGCCGATCGCGCGCGTGCCGTCGAAGAGCACGCGGTGGACGTGGAGGTGCGTCTCGACCGTCAGGTTCGGCCGCTCCATCACAGGGTGCAGGTAGGAGACCGCGGCGCTGGCGCGGCGCCCGTCGCGCGTGGTCGTCTGGTACCAGCCGATGCCGTCCTGCTCGTGACCGTTGAAGTCGTCGGTCGCGGGCAGACCCGCCGCCGCGGCGGCGTCCACGAACGCCTGCGCCAGCGCGCTCCTGGGCGACTCCGAGACGCGCAGCGGGCCGCCCGCGCCATGCAGCTCCGATGCGCCGCGGACGTTGTCCTCGGCCTTCTTGAAGTAGGGCAGCAGCGCGTCCCAGCCCCAGCCGAGCTCGCGCCACTGCTCGTAGTCGCGCGCGTTGCCGCGGATGTAGATCATCGCGTTGATCGACGACGAGCCGCCGAGCGTCTTGCCGCGCGGCAGGAAGATCCGCCGCTCGTCGAGGTGCGGCTCCCAGGCGGTGCCGAGGTCCCAGTCGTTCTGGGTCCGGTAGAGGCCCGCGAACGCTGCCGGGATGTGGATGAAGTCCGCCGTGTCCGGCGGCCCGGCCTCGATCAGCAGCACCCGGACGTCCGGGTCCTCGCTAAGGCGGTTGGCGAGCACGCAGCCGGCCGAGCCGGCCCCGACGATGACGTAGTCGTACATGCGCCGGACTCTTTCGCTCGCCTGACGCGGCGTCAAGCGAGATGATCGAGGCGCGACACGATGTCGCGCGCGTGCCGCGTGTAGTGCGAGAGATCGAACAGCACGTCGAGGTCGAGACCGAGGTCGCGCACCGCCAGCAGCTCGCGCAGCGGCGTTCCCGTGTCCCAGGCGCGCTGCGCGTCCTCCTGCACGATGCGGTAGGCCTCGTCGCGCGTCATGCCCGAGTCGACGAGCGCGAGCAGCGCGCGCTGGCTGAAGAGCGCGCCGTGCGTGATGTCGAGGTTGGCGCGCATGCGCTCCTCGTGCACGACGAGCCCGCTGACCACGCGCGTCGCCAGGTGCTGCATGTAGTCGAGCAGGATGGTCGCGTCGGGCAGCATCACGCGCTCGGCGCCGGAGTGGGAGATGTCGCGCTCGTGCCAGAGCGCGACGTCCTCGACGGCGGCCGTCGCGTAGCCGCGCAGCAGCCGCGCGAGGCCCGTGATGCGCTCGGTCGTGATCGGGTTGCGCTTGTGCGGCATCGCGCTCGAGCCCTTCTGGCGGCCGGCGCGGAACGGCTCCTCCGCCTCGCGGACCTCGGTGCGCTGGAGGTGGCGGATCTCGGTCGCGAGCCGCTCGAGCCCGGCCCCGGCGAGCGCGATCGCCTGCAGCAGCTGCGCGTGGCGATCGCGCGGAACGACCTGCGTCGAGACCGGCTCCGCCGCGAGGCCGAGCCGGCCCAGCACGCGGCGCTCGAAGTCCGGCGAGGTCGCCGAGTACGTGCCGACGGCGCCGCTCAGCGCCCCTGTCGCCGCCTGGCCGAACGCGCGGTCGAGCCGCTGCGCGTTGCGGTGCGCCTCCATCGCGAAGCCGGCCATCTTGACGCCGAACGTCGTCGGCTCGGCGTGGACGCCATGCGTGCGCCCGGCGCAGACCGTGTCCACGTGCGCGCGCGCCTGCGCGGCGAGCGCCTCGAAGACGCCGCGCGCGCCCGCGACGACGATCTCGCCCGCGGCCCTGAGCTGCAGCGCGAGCGCGGTGTCGAGCACGTCGCTCGAGGTCAGCCCGAAGTGGATCCAGCGCCCGGCCTCCGGCCCCGCGCTCTCGCCGAGCACGTCGACGAACGCGGCCACGTCGTGGTCGGTGACCTGCTCGCGCTCCTGCACCGCCTCGACGGTGAACGTCGCCGCGCGGATCGCCTCGAGGTCCTGCGCGCTCGGCCCCTCCATCTCCTCGCACGCCGCGACCTCGACCTTGCGCCACGCCTCCATCCGCGCCTCGTCGGTCCACAGGGCGCCCATGTCGGGGCGGGTGTAGCGGGCGATCACGTGCCCAGTATGCGGGCGGCGAGGTGGCCGGCGTTCTTGGCGTTGTCGAGGCCGACGCAAGCGACCGGGACGCCGGGGGGCATCTGCGCGATCGAGAGGATCGCGTCGAGGCCGCCCGCGGCGCTGAGGCGGCTCGACAGCGGCACGCCGATCACCGGCAGCGTCGTGTGCGCCGCGGCGACGCCGGGCAGCGCGGCGGACAGGCCGGCGCCCGCGATGATCACCTTCAGCCCGCGCAGGTGCGCGTTCTTGCAGTAGTCGGCGACGACGTCGGGCTCACGATGGGCGGACATCACGCGGATCTCGTGGCTGACGCCCTTTTCCGCGAGCACCTTGCCGGCGCCCTCCATCGTCTCGAGGTCGGACTTCGAGCCCATGATGATCCCCACCAGGGGGGCATCGACGTCGAGGCCGTCGAACGCGGTCTCCGGCTCGGTCTCGGTCGTGGATCCGGTCTGCTGCTGCGTGCTCTGCTGGGTCACGTTCGGGTGCGCTCCACGGCCCGCAACGCGATGTCTCTCCGCAGCTGCCGGCCCTCGAAGGTGATCGAGTCGGCGGCAGCATAGGCGGCGTCGCGGGCGGCCGCGGGGCCGTCGCCCAGCGCGGTCACGTTGAGGACGCGCCCTCCGGCGGTCACGACCGCGTCCCCGCGCGCCGCGGTGCCGGCGTGCGTGACCTCCACCCCGTCCGGGACGGCGCCCAGGCCGGCGATCGGATCGCCGGCGACCGGCTGGTCCGGGTACCCGCGCGAGGCGAGCACGAGCGTCACCGCGCAGCGCTCGTCCCACTCGAGCTCCACGCCGGCCAGCCCGCCCGGCTTCGTCGCGCGCAGCAGCAGGTCGAGCAGGTCCGAGCGCAGGCGCGGCAGCAGCGCCTGCGTCTCGGGATCGCCGAAGCGCACGTTGAACTCGATCACCTTCGGGCCCTCGCGCGTGAGCATCAGACCCGCGTAGAGGCAGCCATGGAAGGGCGTGCCGCGGCGCGCGAGCTCGTCGACGACCGGCTGGTGCACGGCCGCGGCGATGGCCTCGACCTCCTCCGGGCCGACCCCGGGCACCGGCGAGTAGGAGCCCATGCCGCCGGTGTTGGGCCCGCGGTCGCCGTCGAAGATGCGCTTGTAGTCCTGCGCCGGCGCGAGCGGCACTGCGCTCACGCCGTCGCAGAGCGCCAGCAGCGACAGCTCCTCGCCCTCGAGGTGCTCCTCGATCACGACGCGGCCCTCGCCGTGCCTGTGCTCGACGAGGAACTCCCCGAGCGCTGCGCGCGCCTGCGCCTCGTCGGCCGCCACGACCACCCCCTTGCCGGCGGCGAGGCCGTCGAACTTCACGACCGCCGGGTAGCGCTCGATCGCCGCCAGGCCGTCCTCGACCGTCTCGACGACGGTCCACGCCGCCGTCGGCACCCCGGCCGCCGCCATCACCTCCTTGGCGAACGCCTTCGAGCCCTCGAGCGCTGCGACGTCGCGCGTCGGGCCGAACGCCGTGATGCCGGCCTCGCCGAGCGCGTCGACCAAGCCCGCCACCAGCGGCGCCTCCGGCCCGACGACGACGAGGTCGACCGCCTCGCGCCGCGCGAGCGCCACCACGCCCTCGACGTCGGTCGCGCCCACGTCGCACAGCCGCGCGTCCTGCCCGATCCCCGGGTTGCCGGGCGCGGCCAGCAGCTCCGGCCGCTGCGGCGAGCGCGCGAACGCCCGGACGATCGCGTGCTCGCGGCCGCCAGAGCCGACGACGAGGACTCTCACCTAGAGGGAAGCTATGAAATCGTCGACGGGAATGGCGGCGAGCGTCTCGTAGCGGACGGTCCCGCGCGAGCCGAGCTCGAGCGAGACGCGCGCCATCGTCGTCTCGTCCGGGGCCTCGACGACGTTGACGAAGTCGAAGCGCCCGAGCGTCGCCCACTGCGCCTTGACGGTGGCGCCGAGCTGCTCGATCTCCCGGTTGACCTCCCGGATGCGCTGCGGGTTGTTCTTCACCGTCTGGACGCCCTCGGGGGTGAGTGTGGAGAGCATGATGTAGGTGGGCATGGCGCGCGTTCTACATCATCGGCGTCGCGACCGCTCGTAGCGCCAGGCCATCCGGCGCACGAAGACGATCGCGGTGGCGAGCAGGACCCACTTCGGCCAGAACGACGAGTCGGCGCCGCTCGCGAGCCAGACGAGCACGGCGATCACGTCGGCGGCGAGCAGGCCCGCCGGCACGAGCGGCCGGCGGTGGTCGCGGCGGCGGTCGACCTCCCGCGACGGCCGCGCCTGGCGCACGCCGGGCAGGTCCGCGGTCAGCGGCACCAGGTCGCCGTGCGTGCGCGCCGCGTAGGCGGCGGTCACCCGCTCCTCGAGCTCCTCGGAGTCGATGCGTCCCTCGGCGGCGTGGCGCCGGAGCTGCTCGACGACGGCCTCGCGCTCGGCGTCGGAGGCGCGCAGCTCCGGCGAGACCTTTGCCATGCGGCGGATGTTAGGCCGCGACGGGCTCCGCGACAGCGAGAACGAGCTCGCCCTCGGCGGCCTCGAC
>DASTWP010000197.1:0-12784 GCA_035765835.1 Solirubrobacteraceae bacterium | reverse complement strand
GGACGCGGCCTCCGCTCGCCAGCTCGACGACGGTGTCGGTGACGACGTCGGCGCGCTCGCCGGCCACCAGCTCGACTCCTGCCGCGCCCAGCTCGCGCCGCGCGAGCGCGACGCCCGGCGCGCCGAAGATCTCCAGCGGCTCGTGCTCGTGCGTGACGAGCGTGACGCGGAGATCCGCCGGGCCGAACGCGGACGCGAGCAGCGCGATCTCGTACGCGGGAAGGGTCCACTGCACGCCCGCCGGCACGACCACCGCCAGCCGCGGGGCGATGCCGCCGAGCGCGTCGGCGACGAGCCCGTCGACGGCGAGCGGGTCGCGGGCGCGGTCGAACGCCACGCCGCTGCTCCACGCCGGAACCGGCACCGCGCCCGTCGCGAGCAGCAGCACGTCGTAGCCGAGCTCCTCGCCGGAGCCGAGCGTGACGCGCCGGCGCACCGTGTCGACGGCCCGCAGCCGCTCCGGCAGCAGGCGGGCGCCATGGCGCTCTGCGAGCTCCGCGAGCGGGTAGGAGCGCGGGTGACCGGCCCCGAAGGACTCCTGGATCCCCAGCGCGCGCAGCGTGAACTCGCGCTCCGGGGCCAGCAGCGTCAGCTCGACGCGCTCTTGGGCGAGCGCACGCAGGGCGACCATGGCCTCGAGCCCGCCGACGCCGCCGCCGGCGATCAGGACGCGCAGGCGCGGCGCGTAGGCGTCATGGAGTTCTTGCACGTCTCCAGGGTGCCGCCTGGCCGCGCGCGTGCCATCCGCGCGCGCCACCGTGAGTGCCTCCGTAGCGACTGCGGATGGCGAACGGGCATGCCCTCCCGATGTGACGGCACCCCTGGCGCTCCAGCATGGCTGTCATGAGCACACAGACGCCTTCCCCTGAACTCGAGCGGGATCTCGACACGGTCCCGGCGATCGACTACGCGCTCGCCGAGGGCCTCACCGCCGCCCCCGGCCGCGAGCGCGAGCTCGCGCGCCGCGATTGGACGCTGATCGGCGCCGGCCTGGCCGGCCTCGTCGCCGTCCTCGCGCTGATCATGGCCGCGTTCGCCGCCTTCCAGAGCGGCGGCGGTGGCACGCAGACCACCGTCGTCAAGAACACCGCTGCCGCGGCCGCACCGGCCGTCGCGGCCGCGCCGACGCTGGCCCAGGCGCACGGCATGAAGTTCGAGAGGTTCCAGCCGGTCGACCCGACGCTGCCCGCCGTTCCCGCCGGGGCCGTCAAGCACTTCACGGTGCGCGTCATGCAGCACGTGACGCAGGTCGACCCGGCCCTCGCCCCGATCGAGGCGTGGACCTACACCGTCAACGGCAAGGCCTACCGTGGCGTCGCCGCGTCGCCGCCGATCGTGGTGAATCAGGGCGACCACGTGTCGATCCGCTTCGTGAACGGGGGCGGCAAGGCGCTGCACGTGAACATGGCGCACTCGATCGACTTCCACTCCGCCGAGGTCGCGCCGTCCAAGTACTACGTCGACCTCGCGCCCGGCAAGGGCGAGACGATCGACTTCGTCGCCAAGCATCCCGGCGTCTTCATGTACCACTGCGCCACGCAGCCGGTCACGATGCACGTCGGCGCGGGCATGGCGGGCATGATGGTCGTCAAGCCGAAGGGCCTTGCGCCCGTCGGCAAGGAGCTGTGGATCACCCAGTCCGAGTTCTACATCGGGGCGCCGGGCGCGCCCACCGACATGGCGAAGGTCGCGGCCGAGAACCCCGACGTCGTCGCCTTCAACGGCTACGCGAACCAGTACAAGATCAAGCCGATCACCGTCCGCAAGGGCGAGCGCATCCGCCTGTACGTGCTCAACGCGGACGTCAACCGCTGGAGCGCCTTCCACGTCATCGGCACGGTCTTCGACAAGGCCGTCGTCGAGAACACGCCCTTCCACGACTCGCAGACGATGAGCCTCGCGCCGTCGCAGGGCGGCTACGCGGAGTTCACGCTCGACCAGGAGGGCAACTACCCGTTCGTCACGCACGCCTTCAGCGACATGGTCAAGGGCGCCGCGGGCATCCTGCACACCACGGGCGCACCGATGCCGAAGCTGCCGGCCGCCGCGGCGCCCGCCCCGGCCGGCGCGGCGAAGGCGGACGCGCAGATCACGCTCGGCGACATGTGGATCAAGTCGAACGTGGCGAGCGTCAAGGCCGGGAAGGTCACGTTCGCGGTCCAGAACACCGGCGGCACCATGCATCAGTTCGCGATCATGCGCGCGCCCGCGAAGGTGTCCGGTGGCACCGCCGACGCGGCGGCCGCGATCGCCAAGGGCAAGATGCTCATGGGCGGCGACAAGGAGAGCGTGACCGCGCACCTGACGCCTGGGAGCTACGTGCTCGTGTGCGTCATGCCAGGCCACTACGCCGCCGGCCAGCACATCCCGTTCACGGTCAAGTAGGAGGGCAGCGACATGAAGGTCCTCATCGCAGGGGGCGGCGTCGCGGCGCTGGAGTGCCTGATGGCGCTACGGGACCTCGCCGAGGACCGCGTCGAGGTCACGATGGTGGCCCCGGAGCCCGAGTTCGAGCTGAAGGCGCTGCGCACGGCGGCGCCCTTCGGCCGCGGCTTCGAGCCGCCGCGCTCGCTCGCAGGCGTCGCCGCCGCCTTCGGGGCGCAGCTGCGGGCGGACCGGCTCGTGTCGGTTCGCCCGGAGGGGCACGAGGCCGTGCTCGAGAGCGGCGAGATCGCCGCCTACGACGCGCTCGTCCTGGCGCTCGGCGCCCGGCCGGTCGCGCCGTACGAGCACGGGCTCACCTTCGGGATCGGTGACGACGCCGGCGCGGTCGCGGGCATCGTCGCGGACCTGGAGCAGCGCTTCGCGAAGTCGGTCGCCTACGTCGTGGCGCCGGGGGTCACGTGGCCGCTTCCGGTCTACGAGCTCGCGCTCATGACGGCCGCCGAGGCGTGGTCGATGGGCATCGAGGACGCGCGGGTCGTGCTGGTGACGCCGGAGAGCATGCCGCTGGCGATGTTCGGGCCGCACGTCGGCGAGGCTGTCGGCGACCTGCTGCGCGGCGCGCGGGTCGAGTTCCACGGCGGCGCGTACGCGGAGGTGCACGAGCACGGCCACATCGAGCTGCGGCCGGGCGCCGGCGAGCTGAAGGTCGACCGCGTCGTCTCGGCGCCGCTGCTCGTGGGCCCGCGCGTGCTCGGCGTCCCGGCGGACGAGCACGGCTTCATCCCGGTCGACGACCACGGGCGCGTGCGCGGCCAGCGCGACGTCTACGCGGCCGGCGACGGGGCGGACTTCCCGATCAAGCAGGGCGGCATCGCGTGCCAGCTCGCCGACGCCGTCGCCGTCCACATCGCGCGGGTGGCCGGCGCCCAGGTGTCCGAGCGCCCGTTCCGGCCGGTGCTGCGCGGCAAGCTGCTGACCGGCGAGGGCGCCCGGTTCCTGCGCCGGCCGCTGCACGGCGGCGCGGGCGAGGGCGACGCCTCGCCGGCGAAGCTGTGGTGGCCGCCGACGAAGGTCAGCGGGCGCTACCTCTCCGCCTGGCTCGACCAGCCCGAGGCGCCGCCCGCCGCAGGCGAGATCACCGTGGACCTGGCGCTGCCGAGCAAGGCCGAGCTGCGCAAGGAGGCGCTGCAGCTCGATCCCTACTCGCCGCTGCCCGGCCTGCGCGAGGCGCTCGGCCACCGCCACTGACGGGCCGGCCGCGCCCGCCGGGCGGCGCTACGCCCGATCGGGCCGCTCGGGGTAGACGTCGTCGATCGTCGCGAACGGTTCGTACGGCGCGCCCGCGGCCGCGGCGATCGCCTCGCCGCCGCCCGCCAGGCGGTCGAGCACCGCGACCACCCCGACGATCTCGTGCCCGGCCGCGCGGACGGCGTCGATCGCGAGCAGCGTCGAGCCGCCGGTGGTCACGACGTCCTCCACGATCAGGCAGCGGTCCTCGGGCGCCAGCAGCGGCCCCTCGATGCGGCGCTGCAGCCCGTGCTGCTTGCTCTCCTTGCGCACGAAGAACGCCTTCACGTCCGCACCGGCCCCGAGCGCCGCGCAGGCGACCGGGTCCGCACCCATCGTCAGGCCGCCGACGGCCGTCGCGCCCCAGGCGGCGGCGCGCTCCGCGACCAGCTCGCCGAGCGCACGGAAGCCCGCGGGGCGCAGGATCGCGCGCTTCGCGTCGACGTAGTACTCAGCCGTTCGTCCACTCGTGAGCGTCACGCGCCCGAGAACTAAAGCGTCGGTACGCAATGCGTCGATAAGACGGTCACGCGCGGTCATGGCGGCCGTAGCGTAGCCAGCGATGTTCGAGAAGCCCCTCCGCATCCTCTCCGTCCTCTGCACCGCCTTCGTGGTGCTCAGCTTCGTGTTCTTCACGATCGACCAGAGCAGCAAGGGCTCGCAGGACAGCGTGAGCGGCATCGCCGCCGACGGCCCGCCGAGCTCGGCGATCGTCCAGCACAAGAAGCCCGCGCATCACGACGCCGCGCGCCGCGCGATCGACAGCGTCGACAAGCGGCTCGTGGACCCGTTCAACGGGCTCGCGGGCGGCAGCTCGAACGACTGGGTCAAGCGCGGCGTACCGTCGCTGTTCGCGCTCTTCGTCTACGGCTTCGGACTGTCCTACATCGCGCGCTACGCGAAGGTTCGCGCCTAGCTCTTCACGCGTAGCTCGCCGCCGCGCCCGACGGCGGCCACGTGCGTCGCACGGCGAGCGCGACGGCGCTGAGCACGCCCAGAGCGCAGACCATGAGCACCGGGATCTGCCAGCCCCAGTGCTCGGCGCTCCCGAACGCGACGCAGTTGTTGAGGCAGTGCGTCGCGATGCCGGGGTACAGCGAGCGCGTGCGCGCGTAGAGCAGGCAGAGCGCGAAGCCGAAGAAGCCCAGCGGCACGAGATAGCCCGCGTTTGCGGAGCCCGCGTGGATGGCGCCGAAGACGACCCCGGTGATGACGGCCGCCGGCCACAGGCCCTTCCAGTTGCGCAGCGCGGTGAAGAAGTAGCCGCGGAAGAAGAACTCCTCCGCCGCCGGCGCGATCACCGCGACGAGGAAGGCGACCGCGATCATCGCGGTGGTGCTGTCGTTGGTCCCCAGCTCGTCCGGGAGCTTCTCGGTGGAGTTGAGGTTGAACACGGCGACCCAGACCAGGGTGACGACGAAGAACGCCCCCCAGGCGACCAGCATCCATCCGATCGCCGGCCACAGCCGCGTCGGCCGCAGACCGAACTGCCACGGCCGCGGCAGCGCCGCCATCCGCGCGAACAGCACCGCCGCGCCGATCAGGCAGAAGTCCTGCGCGACCGTCGAGGCGATGTTCACCGCCGGCGTCGGGTTCGAGATGCTCGACCCGCTCGCGGCCGCGACCACGCCGATCACCAGGGCCGCGAACAGGGTCGCGGCGAATGCCGCCAGCAGCGCCACCCACGAGGTCCACGGCCGCCACGGCGGGAGCCCGTCGCGCACCGGCGTCGGCTCGACGCCCTCGGGCAGCTCCGGGCGGTCCGGCGGCGGAGGCGGCGGCGGGAAGCGCAGGTCGGGCCAGACGGCCATCAGCCCGGAGGGTAGGGGGCGGCGGGCAGCAGGCCGTCCAGTGAGCGCACCACGCGCGCGCCCGCCGGCGCGCGCAGCTCGCCGGCGCGGTCGACGAGCACGGCCGCGATGCCGGCCGCGAGCGCGCCCTCGACGTCGGCCTCGACGCTGTCGCCCGCGTGCAGCGCATCCGCCGGCGCCACGCCGCCGGCCAGCTCGAGCGCGCGCGCGAAGATCGCGGGGTGCGGCTTCGCGGCGCCGAGCTCGGCCGAGGTCACGACCGCATCGACGAGCGGCCGCAGGCCGGTGTCGTGGAGCACGTCGTGCAGCGACACGTCCCAGTTGCTGACGACCACCAGCCGCGCGCCCTCCTCGCGCAGCGCGCGCAGCGTGTCGGGCACCTCCGGATAGGCCTCGAAGCGCAGGGCGGCCAGCAGCACGTCCGCCCACTGCTCCGGCGCCAGCGCCTCCCGCACCCGCTCGGGCAGCGCGTCGCGCAGCACTGCGGCGCAGTCTGCGCGCAGCGCCGCCAGCCCGGCGCGGTCGCGGGCGACGTCGTGGTGCGTGCGGTAGTACGCCATCTCGCTGCGCAGCGCGGCCTCGGCGTCGGCGAGCGAGACGCCGATGCCGCGCGCAGCCAGCTCGCGCACCAGGCGCGGCCACGGCGCGTCCAGCCGCACGAGCGTCCCGAGCGCGTCGAGCAGGACGGCGCGGGGTCTCACGCCACCCAGTGCCAGGTGGCGAACTGCGCCGTCAGCACGGCGAGCCCGACCGCAAAGGCGCCGAGGACCACGGCGCGCCGTCGCATGCCGCCGTCCGCCAGCCATGCGCCGCCCGCCATGAACAGCGGGAACAGCACCAGCTCGAAGCGCGGCAGGGACATCAGCGGCTGCGGCGCGACCGGCCAGGAGAGCGGCAGCGCGAGCGCCGCGAGCGAGTACGCGCCGTAGGCGGCCGGCAGCCGCCGGAACGTCCACCACAGCGCCGGCAGCGCGAGCAGCAGGAATGCGAACAGCAGCAGGTCGTGCCCGGCCGCCACGAATGGGTCGCCGCCGGCGTGCGTGAAGTACACGTGCGCGCGCGAGCCGGACAGCAGCTGCCGCGCGCCGTCCCACGCCGCGACCGCGCCGTCCCACACGCCCACGAACGGCCCGGCGAAGTGCCGGAACCAGAGGTCCTGCGCGTGGAAGGGCGCGCTCGCGCTGCCGCCGCGCAGCGCCAGCCAGGCGCAGAACGCGGCGAGCCCTGCCGGCGCGCCGAGCAGCCACGGCGCGTCGCGCGCGCGTCGCGGGCGCGCGCTCCACCACAGCAGCGCCAGCGGCACGACCAGCAGGACGCCCGCGCTGCGGGTTCCGCCGGCGAGCGCCGCGAGCGCGCCCGCCCACGGCCAGCGCGCGGTGCGCGCCGCGTAGACCGCGCCGATCGACAGCGCGAGGAACAGGGCCTCGCTGTAGACGGCGCCGAGGAAGAACGAGGCCGGGAAGAGCGCGAGCGCCCACAGCGCCCAGCGCGCCGCCTGCGGGCCGAGCTCCAGCTCCGTCAGGCGCGCCAGCAGCACGAACGCCGCGATCGCGCACGCGGCAGACAGCAGCGCGCCGGCGACGAGCGGCGAGCCGAGCACCGCGCCCGCGGCGTGCACGAGCGCCGGATAGAGCGGGAAGAACGCGGGCCGCTGCGGGTCCTGCGCGGGGTAGCCGTCGTGCGCGATCGCCAGGTACCAGACCGAGTCCCAGCGCGCGAGCGGCGCGACGAGCGCATCGCCGAGGCGTCCGTAGGGGCGCGTCACGCCCGCTGGGTCGTAGCGCCACGCGCCGCCCGCAGTCCCCCACAGCGCGACCGCCCACACGCCCGCCGCCCAGATGCCCAGGCGCGTGAGCACCGCCGCGCGCAGCGCGCGCCCGAGCGCCGGCCGCCACGCCGCCGCGGGCCGCGCGATCGCCAGTCCCGCGGTGCCTGGGATAGCGTCCTGCCCCATGCCGGTGCCCATCCTGGCGGACAGCTTCTACCACCGCCACCAGCACGTCATCGTGGCGATCATCACGGTGGTCGCTGCGGTGCTGCTGGCGGCGGCGATCGACCGCTGGCTGGCGCGCCGCGGCCGGCGCCTGGCGGCGGTCGTCGCCGGCGGCAGCCTCAGCGCGACGGTCGACACCCGGCTGCGCTTCCTGCGCCGCCTCGTCTACGTCGCGATCATCGTGATCGGGATCGTCGTCGCGCTGCTGCAGTTCAGCTCCTTCAGCCGCGTGGCGACCACGTTCCTGACCTCGGGCGCGATCGCCGCCGCGGTCATCGGGCTCGCCGCGCGCGCGACGCTCGCCAACGGGATCGCGGGCGTGATGCTGGCGGTGACGCAGCCGCTGCGGATCGGCGACCAGATCACCGTGAACGACCAGACCGGGATCGTGGAGGACGTCGGCCTCACCTACACGTGGCTGCGCACGGGCGCGGACGCGCGGCTGGCGATCCCGAACGAGATCCTCTCCACGACCATCCTGCGCAACGACTCGATCCGCTCGGCGACCGTCGCCACGGAGGCGTCGGTGTGGCTCGCGGCGGACGCGGACGAGACCGCGGCGCTCGCGCTGCTCGAGACGCTCGGCGAGGTCGACACGGCGCGCATCGCGGAGGTCAGCGCCGCGGGGGTCAGGGTCGCGCTCGCCGGCCCGCCGGTCGCGCCCGCGGACCGCGCCCGCCGCGAGGCCGAGCTGCGCGCCGCGGCGCTGCGGGCGCTGCGCCAGGCCGGCGTGCCGCGTGCCGGCGCCGGGTAGGAAGCCGCGGGCTAGCCTCGTATCACTTCCAATGTCCCGTCGCGAGCGAAAGAGGCGCCGTGAGCGCAGCAAGGGCGGAGCGCACCGCGCGGTCTTCCTCACGCTCGGCGTGCTCTTCACCACCGCCACGATCGGGATCCTCGCGGTCGTCGGGTGGGTGATCGGCATCGCGGCGTCGGCGCCGTCGCTCAGCTCCCTGAGGCCGAAGGTGCAGGGCGCCCTGTCGGTCGTCTACGCCAGCGACGGCCACACGCGGCTCGGGTTCATCCAGTCGAGCGTGCTGCGCCAGCCGGTGGCGGAGTCCCAGATCCCGCTCGCCATGCGCCAGGCGACGGTCGCGATCGAGGACCGCCGCTTCTACCAGCACGGCGGCGTCGACTTCGAGGGGATCATCCGCGCGGGGATCAGGAACTTCACCTCGCACCACACCGTGCAGGGCGGGTCGACGCTGACGATGCAGCTGATCCGCAACCTCTACACGCACGACGACGCCAAGACCTACGCGCGCAAGATCCGCGAGGCCAAGCTCGCCGACGATCTCGAGAACGAGCATCCCGGGCGCGCGGGCAAGGAGTGGATCCTCACCAAGTACCTGAACAACGTCCCCTACGGGACCGTCGGCGGCCAGACGGCCTACGGGGTGCAGGCCGCCTCGCGCGTGTTCTTCGACAAGCCCGCCTCGCAGCTGACGCTGCCGGAGGCCGCGCTGCTCGCCGGGCTGCCGCAGGCGCCGTCGGAGTACAACCCCTTCCTCGACAGCCACGCCGCGCGCGTGCGCCGCAACGCGGTGCTGCGCCAGATGCTGCGCTCGGGGTACATCACCGCGTCCCAGGCCTCGCAGGCCGAGTCCGCGCCGCTCGGCACGAAGAAGAACCGCTACTTCGCCAAGCGCCGCGAGAGCTACTTCTTCGACTACGTCAAGCAGGAGCTCGTCCGCAAGTTCGGCGGCGCGGTCGTGCGGCGCGGCGGGCTGAAGGTCTACACGACGGTCGACCTGAAGTGGCAGCAGATCGCGCGCGCGGCGATCGCGAAGGAGCTGCCCTACCCCGGCAGCCCGTCCTCCGCGCTCGTCGCGATCGACCCGAGCACCGGCTACATCCGCGCGATGGCCTCCTCGCAGGACTACCTGCGCTCGAAGTTCAACCTCGCAGCGCAGGGGCACCGCCAGCCAGGGTCGACGTTCAAGGTCATGACGCTGATGACCGCGCTGCGCCGCGGCGTCGATCCGAAGGCGACGTACTACACGTCCAAGCGCCTGAACTTCATCGACCCGGTGACGAAGGCCAAGATCGACGTCCAGACCGACGACCACCACTACTACGGCCGCGAGAACCTCTTCGAGGCGCTCGTGCACTCCGACAACACGGTCTACATGCAGCTGGGCCTCGACATGGGGCCCTCCAACGTCGAGCAGACCGCGCACGACATGGGGATCACGAGCAAGCTCGATCCCTACCCGAGCATCTCGCTCGGCGGCCTGACCTACGGCGTCTCCCCGCTCGAGATGGCGCGCGCGTACGCGACCGTCGACAACGGCGGCACGCGCATCAGGCCGATCGCCATCACGAAGGTCGTCTTCCCCGACGGCCACGTGGACACCTCGATCGGCCAGACGACGCGCAAGAAGGAGTTCACCGACGGCCAGACCTACGAGGCGATCAAGGCGATGGAGGCGAACGTGCAGCGCGGCACCGGCACGCGCGCACAGTTCCAGTGCACCGCGGCCGGCAAGACGGGGACGACGAGCAACTTCACCGACGCCTGGTTCGACGGCTTCACCCCCAAGCTGGTGACCGCGGTCTGGGTCGGCTTTCCCAACAGCACGGCCTCGATGACGAACGTGCCGTGGGCGGGCGGCGGCGGCGAGATGTTCGGCGGCAACGCGCCCGCCGCGATCTGGCACGACTTCATGTCGGCGGTCAACGGCCCGCACTGCACGGACTTCCCACAGCCGACGCAGCCCTTCCAGCCGATCCCGTTCTTCGGCCGCTACGCGACCACCGGCACGCCGCCGAACCTGCCGGGCACCCCCTCGGACGGGACCACCGGCGGCTACAACGGCTACACCACGCCCGCCACGCCGACGACGCCCGCGCCGAAGAAGAAGGGCAACGGCGGCAGCAAGTACCCGCCGCAGCTCTACTCCTCGCCGCCGCAGCCGGCGCCCAAGACGCAGACCTCGCCGAGCGACGGCGGCACGCCTCCCGGCCAGGGCGGCACCCCGCCCGGCCAGCAGGTCCCGAACGTGGTCGGCGGCATCACGACGACGCCGTCCGGCTGACGCCGCCGCCGGGCGCCGTCACCGGCGGACGCTGCTACGGTCTGCGCCGTCATGGCGAAGGAAGAGAAGGTCGAGTTCGAGGGCGAGGTCGTCGAGGCCCTGCCCAACGCGATGTTCCGCGTCAAGCTCGACAACGACCACATGGTCCTGGGCCACGTGGCCGGCAAGATGCGCCGGTTCCGCATCCGCATCCTCCCGGGCGACCGCGTCCGCGTCGAGCTCTCGCCATACGACCTCGACCGCGCGCGGATCGTCTACCGCCACAGGTAGGAGCCCTCGGGTGGAGGCGCGCCCGGCCGGCGAGCGCGCGCTGATCGCCGCCTTCGAGCGGCTGATGTCGCCACGATCGGAGCGCGTCGTGCGCTGGGTCGGCGACGACGCCGCGGTCGTGCGGGCCCGGCCCTACGCGGTCACCAGCATCGATGCGATGGTCGACGGCGTGCACTTCCGCCTCGGCGATCCGCGCGTGCGGCCCGCCGACGCCGGGCACCGCGCACTCGCAGCTGCGCTCTCGGACCTCGCGGCGATGGGCGCGGAGGCGGGCGAGGCCTACGTCGCGCTCGGCGTGCCCGACGGCTTCGCGGCCGAGGACGTGCTCGAGGTCGCCGGCGCGATGGAGGCCCTCGCCGAGCGGACCGGGACGACGATCGCCGGCGGCGACCTGACGCGCGCCCCGGCGCTGACGCTCGCGGTCACGGTCGTCGGCTGGGCGGACCGCGAGGAGGATCTCGTCGGGCGCGACGGCGCGCGGCCCGGCGACGCCGTCCTCGTCACGGGGCCGCTGGGGGCGTCGGGCGCCGGGCTGGCGATCCTCGAGGGCCGCGCGGAGGGGCCCGACGGGCTGATTGCCGCCTACCTGCGGCCCGAGCCGCGCCTGGTCGCCGGCCGCGCGCTCGCGCGCGCCGGCGCAAGCGCCCTGATCGACCTCTCCGACGGCATCGCCACGGACGCCCGCCATCTCGGCGTGCGCAGCCGCGCGCGCCTCGAGGTCGACCTCGAGGCGCTGCCGCTCGCGCCCGGCGTCGCGGACGTCGCACGGCAGCTCGGCATCGAGCCCTGGGAGCTCGCGGCGACGGCAGGCGAGGACTTCGAGCTCTGCGCCTGCGGCGCGCCCGGGCTCGTCGCCGCGCTGCGCGGGGTCGCGCCGGCGGTGGTCGTGGGGAAGGTCGTCGCGGGCGAGCCGGGGGCGGCGCTCAGCGCACGCGGCCGGGAGCTTCCCCTGGCAGGTCACGAGCATCGCATCGGGTGATGCGGGCCTCGCGGTCGGGCAGCGGGAAGAGCGGGTCGCGGCGCGGATCGGTCCGACGCAGGAGGGCCTCCGCGACCTTCTGCGGGTCGATCACGTAGGCCGAGTGCTCGATGCGGGCCTTCAGGGTCATGAGATGCATCCGGTTAGCTGGATCGGTCACGGGTGGGTGTCTGTTGCGCTCGCCCGGCCGACGGTCAGCGATGCGCCTCACGGGGCGCCCGTCAGCGTGTTTGTCTGCGCCGTTGGTGCCCCATGCATCGGCTGCCGGGGCCCCTGCGCTTGAGAGCGTTGGCCGCACGTTCGACTACCCGCCGAATGGGCCTGTCAACCGGCCCGGACGGACGTTCTACGCGCGCGTCGAGGCGCTCAACCGCGCCTCCACGACGAGCCGCTGCGCAGCGCTGAAGAGCGGGGTGCAGGCGGTCAGCACCAGGCGCGCCGCGTCCCCGTGCGAGCGCACGACGGCGACGTCCGCGGGCGCCACGACGCGGCTGCCGGTGACCGTGTAGGTGAACGTGCCGTAGGGCAGCTCGAGGCGGATGCGATCGCCGCGGCGCAGCGCGTCGATGTGACGAAACGGCGCGCCGTAGGTCGTGCGGTGGCCGGCGATCGCGGTCGTCCCGCCGGCGCCGGGCAGCGGCGACTCCTCGTAGAGGCCCGGCCCCGCGCGCAGGTCGGCGACCGAGGTCCCGGCGACCACGACGTCGTCCAGCCCGATGCGCGGGATCCGCAGCCGGGCGACCGCTTGGCCGTCGTGCAGCGCGGCGCGCAGGCGGCGCGCCGCGGCGGCGCGGTGACGCAGGGCGGTGCGGTCGCCGGCCAGCGCGGAGGCGTCCAGCCGCCGGAGCGCCGCGGCGAGGCGGTGCTGGGCGAGGTCCGCCCGCAGCGCGCTCACGGGCTCCTGCCAGAGCAGCGTCAGCCCGGCGTCGGCGAGCAGCAGTAGGCCGAGGGCGATCAGGACGGTGGAGATCGTGCGCTTCGCGTTCATCGCCTGAGCGCCGACTCCGTGCCGCCGAGCGAGCCC
>DASTWP010000196.1:0-4878 GCA_035765835.1 Solirubrobacteraceae bacterium | reverse complement strand
GCTCGGCACCCGCCTCGCCGGCCGCGGCAGCGACCTGCGCGCCGTCATCCGCCGCGCCGACCCTGCGCTGAGCGAGACCGACCTCGTGCTCGGCATCCTCGCCGCGCAGGACCGCACGCTCGCGCGCCTGGCCGACGAGGGCGATCGCGCGCTCGCGCCGCTGGCGAAGGAGCGCAACGCGTTCGCCGACTCCTTCGCGCAGGTCGGGAAGGTCGCGAGCGCCAGCGCGGAGCGCCGGGCCGCGCTGCGCGAGGACATACGCCGGCTGCCGGCGTTCCTGCGCGAGCTCGGCCCGACGATGGACCAGCTCGGCCGCCTCGCCGACCGCGGCGCGCCCGTGCTCGCGAACTTCGACGCGGCCGCGCCCGGCATCAACGGCTTCTCGACCAACCTCAAGCCGGTGGTGCAGGCGGCGAAGCCGTTCCTCGACACCTTCGGCGCCACCGCCAGGAGCGGCACGCGCACGCTGACCGAGTCGCAGCCCGCGATCGCCTCGCTGAAGACGTTCGCGCTCGCCGCGCGGCCCGCGCTCGCGCAGACCGCGCCGCTGTTCCAGAGCCTGCAGTCGACGCAGGGGCTCGAGCGCTTCATGGACTTCCTCTACGACGGCACCGCCGCGATGAACGGGGAGGACGCGGTCAGCCACTACCTGCGCGGCGCGCTGATCGTCAACAACTGCTCGGGCTACGCGCTCAGCTCCACGTCCGGCTGCTCGGCGAACTACGTCGTCGGCACGCCCGCGCCGAAGGCGACCGCGGCGAGCCTGGGCGCGAGCCCCCTGCTCGGCTACCTGATGCAGCGATGACACGCACAGCCGTCCCCACGCGCGTCCTCGCCGTCGCCGCCCTCGCGCTCGCGGCGCTCGCCGCGTGGCTGGTCCTGCGCGGCGACGGCTCGCACGGCTACCAGCTGATCTTCCAGAACGCGGGGCAGCTCGTCACAGGCGACCAGGTGCAGGTCGGGGGCGTGCCGGTCGGCTCGATCACGAGCATCGACCTGACGAACGACAACCTCGCGCGCGTGAAGATAAGGGTGCGCCCGCCGTACGCGCCGCTGCACGAGGGCACGACCGCCGAGATCCGCGCGACCTCGCTCTCCGGCGTCGCCAACCGCTACGTCGCGCTGCGCCTCGGGGCGAACAACCGGCCGGAGCTGCTCGACGGCGCCACGCTCGGCACGTCGCAGACGAGCGGCATCGTCGACGTCGACCAGCTCTTCGACACCTTCGACCCGCGCACGCGGCGCGCGCTCCAAGAGGTCGTGCAGGGCTCGGCGACGCAGTTCCAGGGCGCCTCGAAGCAGCTCCAGCAGGCCGCGCGGTACTTCAGCCCCGCGCTCAGCACGACCGACCAGCTCGTGGCGAAGCTGCTGCAGGACCAGCCCGCCTTCCAGGGCTTCCTGTCGAGCGCCGGCACGACGCTCCAGGCGCTGGGCGAGCGCGCGCCGCAGCTGACCGGCCTCGTCGACCGCGGCGCCACCGCCTTCGCCGCCACCGCCGCCGAGCACGATCAGCTGCGCAAGGGGCTCGCCGAGCTGCCCGGCACGCTGCGCGCGGGCCAGGCCGCGCTGGACGGCCTGCTCGCAGCCACGCCCGACCTGCGCCGCCTGGTCAGCGCGAGCAGCGCCGCGACGCCGGGCCTCGAGCCCTTCCTCGGCCGGCTGCGCGGCCTGCTGGACGCAAGCGGCCCCGCGCTGAGCGACCTCGGCACCGCGCTCGACCGCCGCAACAGCACCGCCGACATCGTCGGCGTCACGCAGGCGATCCCCGGGTGGGACCGGCAGCTGCAGCCGGCGACGCAGCACGCCACCGTCGCGCTCGCGCAGCTCGACCCGATCCTGCAGTTCATCCGCCCCTACGCGCCCGACCTCGCCGCCTCGCTGCGCACCTTCGGGCAGTCGAGCGCGAACTACGACGCCAACGGCCACTACGCGCGCGTCGGCGCGAGCTTCGGCACCTACAGCTACACCGGCCCCGCACCCGGGGAGCTCGTGCCCAACACGGGCTCGACGCTCGCCGGCATCCAGACCGGCCTGCTGAGCCGCTGCCCCGGCGCCGCGACGCAGCCGCCGGCCGACGGCTCCGCGCCGTTCCGCGACACCCCCGCGTTCCCGTGCGACCCCACCGAGGTGCCGCCGCGGTGAGCAGGCGCCGGACATCGCTCGCCGCGAACCCGATCCTGATCGGCGCCGCGACCATCCTCGTCGCGATGGTGGCGGTCTTCCTCGCCTACAACGCGAACAACGGGCTGCCGTTCGTGCCGCTCTACACGCTCAAGGCGCAGGTGCCGAACGCGGCCGCCCTGGTGCGGGGCAACGAGGTCCGCATCGCCGGCGCGCGCGTCGGCACGATCACCACGATCACGCCGCACCAGGACGCGCGCACCGGGCGCGTGAACGCGGTGCTCACGCTGAAGCTCGAGAAGCGGATCGAGCCGCTGCCCGCCGACTCGACGGTGATCGTGCGCGCGCGCTCCGCGCTCGGCCTGAAGTACCTCCAGATCACCGAGGGCACGAGCCGGCGCGGGCTGCCCGACGGCGCGACGATGCCGCTGAGCGCGGCGCGGCCCGAGCCCGTCGAGCTCGATCAGGTGCTCGGCACGTTCGACGCGCCCACGCGCCACGCCGCCGCGCAGAACCTCGACGCGTTCGGGACCGCGCTCGCGGGCCGCGGGCAGGACCTCAACCAGGCGATCGCGAACCTGCGCCCGCTGCTCGGCGACCTCACGCCGGCGTTCGCGAACCTCGCCTCGCCGCAGACCGACCTGGAGGGCCTGTTCTCCTCGCTGGAGCGCGCCGCCTCCGCGGTCGCGCCGGTCGCCGCGCAGGAGGCCGGCTGGTTCAAGGCGATCGACGGCACGTTCCGCGCGCTCTCCACCACCGCGCGCCCGTTCCTGCAGGACGCGATCTCCGAGGGCCCCGCGTCGCTGCAGACCGCGACCGCCTCGTTCGAGGTGCAGCGCCCGTTCCTCGCGAAGGTCACGGCGCTCGCGGGCGAGCTGGCGCCCTTCAGCGCCGAGTTGCGCCAGGCCTCGGCGCCGCTTGGCCGCGCGTTCAGCACGGGGGCGCCGATCCTGCGCCGCGCGCTGCCGTTCAACCGGCGTCTCGGCGACGTCTTCAGCGCGTTCGGGGGCTTCGGCACCGACCCGCTCGCGCTCGGCGGCCTCTCCGACCTGACCGAGCTCTCGCGCGTGCTGCTGCCGGTCGCCGCGCCGCTGAACGGCATGCAGAGCACCTGCAACTCGATCACGCTGATGTTCCGCAACCTCGCGAGCACGCTCTCCGACGGCGACATCGTCGGGCGCTGGCTGCGCTTCATGATCGTGCTGCCGCCCGACGGGCCGAACAACGAGGGCGCGCCCGCCGCCGCGCCCGCCGACGGGCCGGACGCGCACAACCACCTGCACGCCAACCCCTACCCGAACGAGGCGGCGCCGGGCCAGCCGCGCGAGTGCGAGGCGGGCAACGAGCCCTACGCGGTCGGCAGAACCATGATCGGCAACGTCGCCGGCAACCAGGGCACGAAGGTCGATCGCACCAGCGCGGGGGTCACCCGATGAGACCCCACCGTGGGTCCCCCCACAACCAGGTCCCGCGCCTGGCGGACCGTTCGGCGGGGAGGCGGGTGCGCGAGCGCTTCTCGAACCTCCAGGTCGGCGTCGTCGTGCTGATCGTGCTGACGCCGCTGGTCTACCTGGCGTTCACCAAGCACGTGCCGTACACGCACGGCTTCCGCTTCAAGGCGGTCTTCTCGTCGGCCGTCGACATCCGCCCGCGCGCGCCGGTGCGGATCGCCGGCGTCAGCGTCGGCCAGGTCGATTCCGTCGAGGCCTACCCGCACAGCCGCGCCGCGCTCGTCACGATCGAGATGCGCAAGGGCGGGCTGCCGCTGCACCGCGACGCGACGCTGAAGATCCGCCCGCGCCTCTTCCTGGAGGGCAACTTCTTCGTCGACGTGCAGCCCGGCACGCCCTCGGCGCCGCTGCTGAAGGAGAACGGCACGATCCCGCTCGCGCAGACGGCGGACCCGGTGCAGATCGACCAGGTGCTCTCGTCGCTGACGGGCGACACGCGCACGAACCTCCAGCGCTTCCTCGCCGGGTACGGCGAGTCGCTGACGACCGGCGACGCGGCCGCGGCGCTGAACCGCAGCTACCGCAACGGCGGCCCCGCGCTGCGCGGCGTGGCGATCGTCGACCAGGCGCTTCAGGGGACCGACCCGCGCAACGACGTGCCGCGGCTCGTCGAGGGCCTGCAGCGCGCGACCGCGGGCCTCGGCCAGGACGAGGCCGCGCTCCAGGGCTTCGTCTCGAACCTCGACACCACGCTCGGCGCCTTCGCCGACCGCTCGGCGCAGCTGCGCCAGGCGATCGCGCTGCTGCCCGGCACGCTCGCCCACGCGCGCGCCGGCTTCGCGGCGCTCGCGCAGGCGCTGCCACCCGCGCGCCGCTTCGCGCGCGGCTTCAGCGCCGCGCTCGGCCAGCTGCCGGCGACGTACTCGCCTGCCGAAGCGTGGTTCTCCGCCGCGACCGCGCTGCTCGCGCCGGGCGAGCTCGGCGGCTTCGCGCGCGACCTGCGCGCCTCCGCCGGCAACCGCCAGAAGCTCATCGCCGGCCAGACGCAGGTCCGCGGCCACGCCGACGCGATCGCGCAGTGCGGCTCGAAGGTCGTGCTGCCGGCGGCGAACCAGGTCGTGCCCGACGGCCCGCTGACGACCGGCAGGCCCAACTACCAGGAGCTGTGGTCGTCGTTCGTGGGCCTCGCCGGCGCCGGCCAGAACTTCGACGGCAACGGCTACTACGCGCACCTCTTCTCGCCGAGCGGCCCGACGATCGTCACGAGCGGCCCGAGCCAGGCCAACGGCTCGCGCAACATCGGCCG
>DASTWP010000195.1:0-2983 GCA_035765835.1 Solirubrobacteraceae bacterium | reverse complement strand
CGCGCCGCTGCGCGAGCAGCTCGAGCTGCCGCAGGGCCGCTACGAGCGCCACCGCGTCTGTGACGCGCTGCTGTTTCGGCGCCGCCTGCCGCTGTATCCCGTGCCGTCGGCCAGCCAGGCGCTCGCGGCGTGGGAGCGCTGGATCGGCGTCGGCTTCGAGCTGTTCGCGGCGCTCGCGGCGCTGGAGCTGTATCGCCCGGTCGCGCCCGCGGGCGACGTGCAGGGGCTGGCAGCGCAGGGCGCGCTGAGCTTCGGGCGCCTGTGCGAGACCTATCCCGACGCGGTCTTCTGCTCGCTCATCGGGCATCGACCGGCGCCGAAGCGCACGCCCTGGGGGCTGCAGGAGCGGATCACGGCGCTCAAGCAGCGCGGCGTCGTCGACGCCGACGGCGGCCTCTGGCACCGCACGCTCGACGAGCTCGACGCCTGCGCCGCCGCCTACGTCGCCTACACGCTCGCCGCCGGCCAGGCGTCCTGGGTCGGCGACCCGCGCGAGGGCGTGATCGTGCTTCCGGTCCCGGAGCTCGCCGACCGCTACGACCCGCTGCCGCCGCCCGCGCGCGCCGAGCTCGCGTAGCGCTCGCGTCCCTCGCCGGCAAGCGTCCTGACCCGTGGTCGTATGGCGACCACGATCCAGGACGGTGGTGGTCACTGGGTGCGGCGACGCGCTGCTCAGCCGTGACCCCGCCGGCGGCCGAGGGCGCGGCGGCGCGGGCGGACCGGGTCCTCGTGCGGTGGTGGGCGGTGTGGCGCCGGCTCGTCGTCCTGCGGCTCGCGGTCGTAGGGGCCGTGCCAGCCGGCCGCGCGGGCCTCGTCCTCGCCGCGGCCGACCTCGTAGAAGGCCAGGGAGACCGCGAGCACCCCGGCGCAGCTGGCGACCGCGGTGCCGATCACGTCGCGCGCGACGGACTGCTCGCCGATCGCGAAGATGGCGATGCCGGTCGCCGCGAGCACGAGCACGATCGCGGTCTCGAGGATGTGGCGGCGGCGGCCCTGGGCCATCAGGCGGACTGTGCCACGACGGCCGCCGAGGCGCACGTGGCCAGTGCGAGCGGGAGGTCCTCGTCGGCGACGCCCCGCAGGTCGCGGTGCTCGCGGTCGATCTCCACGCTGCCGGCGTCCTCGATGCCGAGCGCGGCGCAGCCGGCGCGCGTGACCTCGCCCCAGAGGTCGCCGGCCGCTGCGAGCAGCGCGTGGCGCGTCTGGCCCTCGCGGCGCGCGCCGGTCTCGAGCTCGCGCAGCTCCTCGAAGGGGTCGAGCCGCACCTGGGAGTCGCTGCCGATCGCGATCGGGACGCCCGCGTCGCGATAGCGCAGCGCGGGGAACCAGCCGTCGCCGAGGCTGCCCTCGGTCGTCGGGCACGAGACCACGGTCGCGCCGCTGCCGGCGATCAGCGCGACGTCGCGCTCGGAGACGTGGATCGCGTGCACCAGGCTCGTGCGCGGGCCGAGGAAGCCGCAGCGATCGAGCAGCTCGATCGGCGAGCAGCCGTGCTCGGCCTCGCACTCCGCGAGCTCGCGGCGCTGCTCACTGGCGTGCACGTGCAGGGGCAGCGCATGCTCGTCGGCGTATGCCGCGATCGCCCCCAGCCAGTCGGCGCCGACGGCGCGCACGCTGTGTGCCGCCACGCCCACGCTCACCCGGTCGCGCCCGCCGGCCCAGGAGCGCAGCGCGTCCACGCGCGCGAGGAACGCCTCCACGTCGGGGTCGCAGAACCGGCGCTGGCCCGCTGCCGGCGGGCGGTCGCCGCCGTCCCAGCCGTTGCGGTGGTACGCGGCGGGCAGCAGCACGATCCGCAGCCCCGCCTCGAGCGCGGCCTCGGCGACCGCGATCGCCATCGCGTTCGGCTCCTCGTAGGGCGTCCCGTCCGGCTGGTGGTGGACGTAGTGGAACTCGCCGACCGCGCCGTAGCCGGCCGCGCGCATGTCCGAGTAGCAGCGCAGCGCGACGTCGCGCATCGTGTCCGGATCCAGCGCGTCCGCGAGGCGGAACATCTCGCTGCGCCAGCTCCAGAAGTCGTCCTCGGGCGAGGACGGGCGCTCCGCGGCGCCCCGCAGGTCGATCTGAAAGGCGTGGGAGTGCGCGTTCGCCATCGCAGGTACGCGCGTGGTGCGGCTCATGCGAGCGCCCCCAGCGCGCGGACCATCGCCTGCGCGCCGGCGGCCGCGGCGTAGAGGTCGGCCTCCTCCTCAGGGGAGTGGCTGATGCCGCTCGGGTTGCGCGTGAGCACCATCCCGGCCGGGATGCGCTCGGCGAGGATGCCGGCGTCGTGGCCTGCGAAGCAGAGGACGCCGCCGGGATCGCCGAGCGCGCGCCGTACGTCAGGGTCGAACTCCGTGCCGTCCGAGCGCGAGGCGACCGTCAGGCGCGCCGCGCCGGCCTGCGCCCGCAGCGTTTCGAGCCAGCGGTCGAGCACCGCCGGGTCCGCCGCGCGCGCGTCGAGCCACAGCCGCACGTGTGAGGCGATCGTCGTCAGCGCGTTCGGCTCGACGAGCAGGCGCGACGCGGTCGCGACCATGTCCTCGCCCGCGGCCTCGTCGGCGGCCACGATCAGCCGCGCGGCCGCGAGCATCGCGTCGCGCCGCTCGCCTCGCCGCGTCGTGCCCGAGTGGTCGGCGCGGCCGTCGAGGTCGGCCTGCACGCGCACGCGCGACGCGAGCGCGCGCACGACCCCGTAGCTGTCGAGATCCGGCGTCTGGTCGACGTGCAGCTCGAGGAAGCCGCGCAGGCGCGGGAGCCATTCCGGCGCGCGCCGCAGCCCGTCGGGATCGACGCCCGCAGACGCCATCGCGTCGCGCAGCAGCACGCCGTCGTCGTCGCGCCGTGCGAGCACGTCGTCGACGTCGAGCCGGCCCGCGAGCGCGCGGCTGCCGAACGTCGGCGTGTTGAAGCGCGCGCCCTCCTCGTCGGCGAACGCGATCACGGCGACCGGCGCGTCCACCGCGCGCGCGACCTCGAACGCCGCGCACACGCCGAGCGCGCC
>DASTWP010000194.1:0-2246 GCA_035765835.1 Solirubrobacteraceae bacterium | reverse complement strand
CTCCGCGCGCTCACGCCGGTCGCGAAGCTGTTCACCGGCAAGCAGGCCGTCGCCGCGGCGAGCGAGACGCTCGAGGCGTTCGGCGGCGCGGGGTACATCGAGGACACGGGCCTGCCGCGCATGCTGCGCGACGCGCAGGTCCTCCCGATCTGGGAGGGCACGACGAACGTCCTCTCGCTCGATACGCTGCGCGCGCTCGCGAAGGGCGGCGCGATGGAGGCGATCGCGGCCGAGGTCGAGAGCTGCTGCGCGGCCGCCACCGATGCCGGCCTCGCCGAGCCGGTGCGGGTCGCGCGCACGGCGCTCCAGCACGCCGCGGCGTGGATCGCCGAAGCGATGACGCAGCCCGACCGGCTCGAGGCCGGCGCGCGGCGGTTCGCGATGACGCTCGGTCGCACGCTCGAGCTCGCGCTGCTCGCGCGCCACGCACAGTGGTGCATCGCGCACGGCCACGGCCCGCGGATGGCGGCGGCGGCGCGCCGGTTCGCGCAGAGCGCGGTCGACCTCGTCGGTGACGCGGCGCTCGAGGACACGCGCCTGCTCGCCTGACGGGGGGACGTAGTGATCAGGGGGACGTTGTCCCCTCTTTCCCCTGTCGCTTCCGAGAAATCTCGCGGCGATAGATGGGGACGTTGTCCCCTCTTTCCCCTGTTCGACGGGGGAAAGAAGGGACAACGTCCCCCATGAAAAAAGCCGCCTTTGCGGCGGCTCGTTCCTCAGTATCCGGGGGCCGGCGGCGGCGGTCCACCCTGGTCGGGCGGCGGGCCACCCTGGTCGGGCGGCGGGCCCTGCGGCGGCATCTGCTGCGGCGGCATCTGGCCGGCCGCCGGCATCGCGCCGTTGCACTGGTAGTGGACGCGCCACGCGACCGCGGTGCGCGTGCTCGTCACTTCCTGCGTCTGCGTGTTCGACGTGTTGCGGCGGCCGTTGCGCGAGGTGCGGTCGGTGGTCGACTGGTCCGCCTGCGTGTACGTGTCGGTGCCGACGGGCTCCTCGCCCTGCTGCACGATCGTGTAGTTGTTGGGACCGCACTGCGCGGCCATCTGGTTGTTGGCGTCTTCCATCGCCTTGTTCCGGTCGCCCTGCAGCTCGAGCGTCCCGCCCTGCGGCGTCTGCTGGATGAGGCGCGCGCTGCCGCACGCGGCCAGCGCCATGATCAATCCGAGTGAGAGCTTGCGAAACATGTCTTCCCTTCCTTACGTAGCCGCCGAAACGGTAAACCAGGCAGAGTGACGCGGGCAACGGTGGAATCCCGGATCGAGCAGGTCACGATCTATGCGCGCGGCGCGGTCGTGCGCCGGGTCGCGACGGCCGCCGCGCCCGCCACGGTGCGCATCACCGGTTTGCCGCTCGCCGTGATCGACGACACCGTGCGCGTCGAGGTCGAAGGCGGCCCGGTTGCCGCGACCGTGCGGACCGGGACCGACGCGCCGGGCGAGGCCGAGGCCGAGGAATCCGCCGAGCTGCGAGCGGCGCGCCGGCGCGAGGCGATCGCGACGGCCGAGGTCGTGCGGCTCGAGACCGCGCTCGAGCGGCTCGCCCAGGCGCCGGTGATCGCCGACGGCGACTCCGACGAACCGCCGCCGGCCTGGAGCGCGGTCGTCGCTGCGCGTGCGCAGCTGATCGAGGTGCGCGCGGCGCGCGAGCAGGCGCTGCGCGAGGCGCTCGCCGCGGGCCGGCGCGAGCTCGACGAAGCTCATCGCCTGCACGAGGTGATCGCGACGCGCGAGGCGCTGAAGGGCACCGCGAAGGGACCGAAGCTCCACGAGCTGCGCAAGCACGTCGAGCTCGAGCTCACGGGCACCGGGACGGCGACGCTTCGCATCGAGTACCAGGTCGGCGCGGCGCGGTGGGCGCCGAGCTACGTCGCTCGCCTCGACGGCGTCGACACGCGATTCGAGCTGCGCGCGATCGTCGCGCAGGATTCGGGCGAGGACTGGACCGGCGTCGCGCTGCGGCTCTCGACCGCCGAGCCCGCGCGGTTCGCACCGCTGCCCGAGCTGTCCGCGCAGCGAATCGGCCGCCGCCAGCAGGAGCCGGTCCGGCGCGGATTCCGGGCGCCGCCCGCCGGCGCCGAGCAGCTGTACGGCGACTACGATCGCAGCTTCCCGCGGGCGCTGCCGGCGACCTTCGAGCCGCCGTTCGACGACTCGACGTACGAGGGCCGCGCGCCGGCCGCCCCCGAAGAGGATCTCGCCGCGCAGGTGTGGGACGAGGACAGCTCGCACGCGAAGGGCGTGTACCCC
>DASTWP010000193.1:0-8810 GCA_035765835.1 Solirubrobacteraceae bacterium | reverse complement strand
CGCACCGGCCGGCAGATGTCGTGGCCCGCGGCGTAGGCCTGCGCGACCGGCGAGCAGCCGTCGGCCTGCGCGCCGTTCATCGCGGGCGCCTCGCCCTCGATCAGCCCCAGCTCGCGCCACTCGTCGAAGCCCTTGGCGATCTTGGTGAACAGCGATCCCGAGGCGATCGGCGCGACCACGCGGTCGGGCGTGCGCCAGCCGAGCTGCTCGGCGATCTCGTAGGCGAGCGTCTTGGAGCCCTCGGCGTAGTACGGGCGCAGGTTGACGTTGACGAACGCCCAGTCGCGCTCGCCCGAGAGCTCGGTGCAGAGGCGGTTGACGTCGTCGTAGTTGCCGCGCACCTTCACGAGGTTCGTCCCGTACACGCCGGTCGCGAGCACCTTCTGCTCCTCGAGGTCGTGCGGGATGAAGACGTAGGAGTCCATCCCCAGCGCGGCGGCGTGCGCGGCGACGGAGTTCGCGAGGTTGCCGGTCGATGCGCAGGCGAGCACCTCGAAGCCGAGCTCGCGCGCGCGCGCCGTGGCGACCGACACGACGCGGTCCTTGAAGGAGTGCGTCGGGTTCGCCGCGTCGTTCTTGATCCACAGCTCGCCCAGGCCGAGGCGCTCGGCGAGGCGGTCGGCGCGGATCAGCGGCGTGCAGCCGGCCGGCAGCCCCACGCGCGAGGAGTTGCGCGCGCTCGGCCCCGGCGGTCCGCCCGCGAGCGGCAGGAAGTCGCTGTAGCGCCAGATGTTCTGCGGGCCGCCCTGGATGCGTCGGCGCAGCGCGCCGGCGTCGGCCGCGCGCTCGCCGTGGTCGTAGCGCACCTCGAGCGGGCCGAAGCAGCGGTTGCAGACGTAGCTCGCGTCGAGCGGGTACTCGGCCCCGCATTCGCGACAACTCAGGTTGATTGCTCCCATTACGTGAAAACCTCCGCCGGGTCCTGCGTGGCGGAGGTTCTGGGAATCCTCGGCCACATCTGTCAGGAATTGGCACCTTTCCGCGCTTGCGCGCGGAGGTTGCCGGGGCTTCACAGGGCCAGTCCCTCCACCCCTCTGGATGTGTCCAGCTATGTCGGCAGCGAACCATATCAGGCACGCCGACGGCACGGGTACACTGCCGAGTGAGGCCGCAAACGATGACCGACGACCCGCTCAGTCCGAATGCCCTACCTGCCGAAGCCACGCCTTCGCCGGGCGACGCGGACCCGCGGCGAGGCCGTCGCGCGACCCGAGCCTGAGTCCCCCAACGCCGAGATCGTCGAGTACGAGCCGGCGGGCGGCGGCCCGTCGCTGCGCTGGATCGACATCGAGCGCCCGCGGCCGATCGACCGCGCGTGGCTGGAGGAGCACTTCGACTTCCACCCGCTGGACTTCGAGGACGTCCTCTCGCGCAACCAGCGGCCGAAGGTCGACGAGTACGACGACTACCTGTTCGTCGTCCTGCACTTCCCGGTCTACGACAAGCAGGTCGGCCGCCTGAACGCCGCCGAGCTCGACATCTTCGTCGGGCCCGACTTCCTGATCACGCTGCCCAACGAGCAGATCCCGCCGGTCTCCTACCTCTTCGACCGCTGCCGGACCCGCGAGGAGCTGCGCGAGCAGCTCTTCTCGAAGGGGCCGGGCTACCTGCTCTACAAGATCGTCGACGACTGCGTGGACGCCGCGTTCCCGATGCTGCGCAAGATCGGCAACAAGCTCGACCACCTCGAGGGCGACATCTTCGAGGGCCGCTCGCAGGAGATCGTTCGCGACATCTCCAACGCCAAGCAGGAGATCATCAACTTCCGCAAGATCGTCCGCCCGCAGCGCTCGGCGCTGAAGGACCTCGAGCGCACCAAGCGCTACATCCCCGAGGACCTCGAGATCTACTTCGACGACATCAACGACGCGAACGAGCGCATCTGGGACATGCTCGAGAACTACAAGGAGGTCGCGGACGCGCTCGAGGACACCAACGAGTCGGTGATCTCCCACCACCTCAACGACATCCTGCGCTTCCTGACCTCGATCTCGGTCGTGATGCTGCCGCTGACGCTGATCGCGTCGATCATGGGCATGAACACCGGGCTGCCCGGCGAGCACTCGATCGCCGCGTTCTGGATCGTGATCGGGATCATGGTCGCGCTGTTCGTGGGCCTGTTGACGCTGTTCCGCAAACGCGGCTGGCTCTGAGCACGGCAGTCGTCGTCCCCGCCCGCGACGCGGGCGCCACGTTGCCGGCCCTGCGCGCCGCGCTCGCGGCGCAGGATCTCCGGGAGCCGTGCGAGGTCGTGGTCGTGGACGACGCGGCCGGCGCCGGGCCCGGCGCGGCGCGCAACGAGGGGGTCGCCCGCTGCTCCGCAGACGTGCTGGCCTTCACGGACGCGGACTGCGTCCCGGAGCCCGGCTGGCTGCGCGCGGGGCTCGCGGCGCTCGCGGCCGGTGCCGACGTGGTGCAGGGCCGCGTGGTGCCGGCCGAGCCGCCGGGGCCGTTCGACCGGACGGTCTCGGTGCCGGGGCTCACCCACCTCTACGAGACCGCGAACCTGTTCGTCCGCCGCGCGTGGTTCGAGCGCGCCGGCGGGTTCGAGCCGTGGCTCTCGCCCGCGGACGGCAAGGAGCTCGCCGAGGACGCGTGGCTGGGGGCGCGCCTGGCGCGCGCGGGCGCGCGGGTGGCGTTCGCGCCGGACGCGGTCGTGCGCCACGCGGTCGAGCGCCGCGGCGCGGCGGCGTTCGTGCGCGAGCGCGCGCGCCTCGTCCACTTCCCGCAGATCGCCGCGCGGATCCCCGAGCTGC
The DNA here is from genome assembly GCA_035765835.1 of Solirubrobacteraceae bacterium. Classification (GTDB taxonomy): domain Bacteria; phylum Actinomycetota; class Thermoleophilia; order Solirubrobacterales; family Solirubrobacteraceae; genus JAOPZW01. The sequence goes on along the minus strand of DASTWP010000193.1, from coordinate 6,054 downwards.
GCGAGCGGCGCTTCCACCGCCGCGTGTTTCTCAGCCCTCGCAGCGCGGCGTTCGACCTCGCGCTCGCGGGCATCGCGACGCGCCGGCCGCTGCTCGCCGCCGCCGCCGCGCTCCCGTACGCCCGCCTGGTGGCCGCGGAGGCTCGCGGATGGGGGCCGCTCGCGCCCCGCGTCGGCGCGGCAGGGATCGCCGCGGACGCGGTCGGCCTCGGCGCGCTGGCGCTCGGCAGCCTGCGCGCGCGCAGCGTTCTGCTCTGAGTGCGGTAACCCCGGGCGCTTTCGCGGTGTAGGGTCGAAGTGGTGCCGCCCGCCCCGCCCCTGGACACGCTCGAGCGCCTCGGGGAGCAGTTCGCCCTCGGCTCGCACAGCGAGCGCAAGCGGATGCTCATCATCGCCAACCCGTACGCGACGACGGTCTCCGACCGGCTGAAGAACCTCGTCGTCTACGCGCTCCAGGGCCGCTACGACGTCGAGGCCAGCGACACGCAGGGCCGCGGGCACGCGACGCTGCTGTGCCGGGAGGCCGCCGAGGAGGGCTACGACGTGGTCGTGGCGTTCGGCGGCGACGGCACCGTGAACGAGGCCGCCAACGGCCTTGCCGGCAGCGGCACGCCGCTGACGTGCCTGCCCGGGGGCGCGACGAACGTCTACTGCCGGATGCTCGGCATCCCGAACGACATCGTCGACGCGACCGAGCACCTGCTGCGGATCGCGGACGACTGGCGGCCGCGCAAGGTCGACCTGATCGCGGTCAACGGCCGCTACTTCACGTTCTCCGCCGGCCTCGGCCTGGACGCGAGCGTCGTGCGCCGCGTCGACGGCCATCCGCGCCTGAAGACGCGCCTGCGCCAGTGGTACTTCACCTACGCGGCGCTGCTCGAGTTCAACCGCCGCTACCTCGTGCGCCCGCCGCAGATGGACGTCGAGATCGGAGGCGGCGAGACCGTCCGCGGCGTCACCGCGCTCGTGCAGAACGGCGACCCCTACACCTACTTCGGGCGCCGCCCGGTGCACGTGGCCGAGGACATCGATCTCACCGACGGCCGCATGGCCGGCATCGTGCTGCGCCGCGCGCGACCGGTCGACGTGCCCACGCTCATCCCCCGCCTGCTCGGCGAGCACCTGCGCGTCGTGCGGCACCGCGGCGTGCGCGCGTTCGCGGGCACCGAGCCCGTGCACGCCGTCTCGAGCGACGGCCGGCCCGTGCCGCTCCAGGTCGACGGCGACTACATCGGCGACGTCACCGAGGCGCTCTTCGAGGTCGCCCCCGGCGCGCTCACCGTCGTCTCGTAATCCGGCGCCGCCCGGAGTACGCTCGCGCGCATGGCCGAGGGGGTCGAAGCCACGAACGCGGAGACGATCGAGGCCTGGAACGGGCCGTTGTTCGATCGCTTCGTCTGGTTCCGCGAGACGATGGTGGCCTCGCTCGCCGAGTTCGGCGAGGCGGCGCGCCGGCTGCACCCGCCGCCGCCCGGCGGGCGCGTGCTGGACATCGGCTGCGGCTTCGGCGACGAGTCGCAGCGGCTGGCCGCCGACGTCGGGGCCGAGGGGCTCGTGCTGGGCGTCGACGTCGCGGAGCGGTTCATCGAGGCCGCCCACGCCGAGGCGCGCGAGGCGCAGGTGCCGAACGTGCGCTTCCACGTCGCCGACGTGCAGGTGCACGAGTTCCCCGAGCGCTTCGACTACGCGTTCTCGCGCTTCGGGACGATGTTCTTCGCCAACCCGGTCGCGGCGCTGCGCAACGTGCGCAACGCGCTCGTGCCCGGCGGGCGGCTGTGCATGGTCGTCTGGCGGCGCAAGCTCGACAACGACTGGATGCACCGCGCGGAGCGGATCGTCAAGGGCTTCGTCGAGCGCCCGGAGGAGTCCGAGGAGCCGACGTGTGGCCCGGGGCCGTTCTCGATGGCGGACGCCGACGTGACGAGCGAGGTGCTCCAGCTCGCCGGCTTCTCCGGCGTCACGCTGTCACGCTGCGACAAAGGGATCCGGATGGGCCGCGACTTCGACGAGGCCATCCGCGTGGTGCTCTCGCTCGGCCCCGGCGGCGAGGTGCTGCGACTGCTGGGCGACCGCGCCGACGCCGAGCGCCCGGCGATCGAGGCCGCGCTGCGCGAGGGCCTTGCGGACTTCGTGCGCGAGGACGGCAGCGTCTACGGCCCGGCGTCGGTGTGGATCGTCAGCGCTACGGCGCCAGGCGGACCGGCAGCGTCCTGAGCTGGTTGACGAACGGCGAGGCCGTGTACTCGGGCCGGCCGTCGATCTCGATCCGCGGGTAGCGCCGCAGGGTCTCCTCGAACAGGATCCGCAGCTCCAGGCGCGCGAGCGCGGTGCCGAGGCAGTAGTGCCGGCCGCCGGCGCCGAACGCCTGGTGCTCGGGGTTGCGGCGCACGTCGAAGCGGTCCGGGTCGTCGTACTCCTCCTCGTCGCGGTTGGAGCTGACGTACCACATGATGACCTTGTCGCCCTGCTTGATCGGGCAGCCGCCGAGCTCGGTGTCGCGCGTGGCGGTGCGGCGGAAGTGCGCGAACGCCGGGAACATCCGCAGCGCCTCCTCGACCGCGCTCGGGATCAGCTCGGGCTGCTCGAGCAGCGCCTGCATCTGCTCGCGGTCCTCCATCAGGGCGCGCATGCCGCTCGCATAGGTGGCGCGCGTCGAGTCGTTGCCGGCGGCCATCAGCAGGAAGAAGCCCATGACGATCTCGTGCTCCTCGAGGCCGCGCCCGTCGAGCTCGGCGTGCACGAGCACGCTGGTCAGGTCGTCGGTCGGGTGCTCGCGGCGCTCGGCGATGAGCGCCTGGCAGCGCCGGAAGACCTCGGGCACGTCGCGCTGCATCACCGACTCGACGCCATCGGGATTCACGTCGGGATCGCTGGCGCCGAGGATGCTGTTCATCAGCCGCGCCCAGACCTCGTCGTCCTCCGGCGAGAGGCCCATGAACGAGCCGATGACGCGCGAGACGACCGGCTGGGCGACGTCCATGACGAGGTCGCAGGTCTCGCGGCCCTCGAGGCGGTCCAGCACCTCGCTCGTGATCTGCCGGATCGCCTCCTCGTGCTCGGCGATGCGCTTCGGCGTGAAGCCGCGCTGGAAGAGCGACTTCAGGCGGTCGTGCTTCGGCGGGTCCATCCCGATGAACATCGCCCGCACGAGCTCGAGCGGCATGATCACGTCGGTCAGCGCGGTGATCCCGCCGAGCTCCGAGGAGTAGGTCTGCCAGTCGCGGCTGACCTCGTGCACGTCCGCGGCCTTGGTCACCGACCAGAAGCCGGCCTCCCCGGGGTACTCGGTGATCGTCTCGGTCCAGTGCACCGGGCACTCGGCGCGCAGCCGGCGGAACAGCTCGTGCGGCGGGCCGTCCTGCCAGTGCTCGATGTCCCCGACGAGGACCTGGTCAAGGGCTGCGGGATCGGCTGACATGGTGTCAGCCTACCTCTGGCCGAGGAAGCGCACCAGATCTCCCGCGTCGGTTTCGAGCGCCGTCCTGACGGCCGGCGCGACACGCGCGAACGGGCGCAGCTCGACGCCGCCGTCGCGCAGCGCCCAGGTGGCCACGCCGCGGCCGCCCGCGAGCGCGAACGGGCGGAAGAGGCCGCCGCTGACGACCTTGGCGTCGTGCTCGCCGAGCACCTCCGCGCGGCTCGCCCAGCCGTGCAGGAGCGGGTCGTAGGAGCCCAGCAGGCGCGGCGGGGGAAGCGGAAGCGGTGCGGCGCCGGGCTGCGGCTGCTCGCCGGCGGCCGCGAGACCGGCGCGCGCGTCGCGCAGCGTGATGCCGGCCCACTTCGCGAGGTCGCGATCGGTCGCGGGAGCGTGACCCGCCAGGTAGCGGCGCGCGAGCTCGGGCAGCGCGCGGTCGCGGTCGACGGGCTCCTGCGCCCCCAGCCAGTCGCGCACGAGCACGTACGCGTGCTGCTTTCCGAGCATCGGCCCGCGGATGATCAGCCCGCGCAGCGAGGCCGCGAAGACGAGGTGGATCAGCGCTTGGCCCTCGGTGCGCAGCCCGGCGGCGAGCAGGCGGTCGCGGAGCTGCTCGCGCGTGAGCGGGCCCTCGTCCGCGAGCGCGCGCTCGATGACGGCGACGCCGCGCCCGGCCGCGTCCGCGCCGACGCCCTCCTGCGCGAGCCGCCGCAGGTTGCCGGTGCGCAGCAGTTGCGGCGTCGTGAGCGCGTGCAGCCAGCCGTAGTCCTCGCTGCGGACGAGGTGAAGCGTCCCGCGGTTCAGCCACGTGAGGACGAGCGAGCGCTCGTCGGTCAGCGCGCGGTCGACGTCCGCGGCGCTCAGCCCGTCGCTGCGGGCGCGGATCGCAAGGCGCGCGCCGCGCGGGTCCTGCGCCTGGATCGCCAGCACGCGCTCCGCCACCTGCTCGGGCGTGCGCGCCGGCTCGCCGCTGAGGAGCTGCGCGGTGAGGCGCCGCGCGAGGAGGCCGGCGGGCGGGCTCAGGGCGCGAGGTCGTACGGGAAGGCGGTGAGCACCTCGGCGCCGTCCTCGGTGATCACGAGCAGGTCCTCGAGGCGCACGCCGCCGTAGCCGCTGCGGTAGCTGCCCGGCTCGACGGCGAAGACCTCGCCGGCCAGCAGCGGCTCCTCGTCGACGCGACCGAGCACGGGCGGCTCGTGCACCTCCAGGCCGACGCCGTGACCGAGCGAGTGGAAGAAGCCGTCGCGCAGCGTCTGCCCTGCCTGCTTGGTGCGCTGCGTCGGGTGCCCGGCGGCCTCGAACGGCTCGCAGGCGACGCCGTAGAGGTCGACCGCACGGATGCCGGCGCGCGCGGCCTTGCCGACCGCCTGCAGGGACGCCAGGGCGAGCGCGTGCATCTCGGCGACGTCGTCCGCGGGCGTGCCGACGACGAACGTGCGCGTCATGTCCGCGAAGCACCCGGAGGCCTCGTCCTGCGGCCAGATGTCGACGATGATCGGCGTGTCCGGCGGCAGGGTCCCGCTGCCGGGGTCGTGGCCGGAGGCGCCCTGTCCCCCGGCCGCGACGATGATGTCCGGCGCGGCGGGGGCCCCGTGCGCGGCGCAGGCCTCGCGGATGCGTGCGCGCACGCGCTCCGAGGTCAGGGTCTCGCCACCGTGCTCGAGCGCGCCGTCGCGGACCCTGCTCTCGCGCAGCATCTGCGCGCCTGCGGCCATGCCGGCGTTCGCGGCCGCCTGCGCGCGGCGGATGCCGGCGAGCTCGGCGGCGTTCTTCACGCGCCGGCGCGCCACGAATGCTCCCGCATCAGGTGTCAGCTCGATCCCGCCGGCGCGCAGCCGATCGGCGATCGCGACCGGCGTGCCGGGCGGAACCGCCGCCGCGCGGATGCCGAGCCGCTCGCAGGCGCGCGCGCAGAGCTCGAGCTCGACCTCGTGGCGCGGGCGCCCGCTCGCCATCAGCTCGTCGTAGCCGAGCTCCTCGGGCGCGAGCAGCTCGACGTCGGGCGCCGCCGCCTCGACGCGGTCGCGCTCGAGCGAGCTGACGACCGCGAAGCGGCTGCCGTCGCGCTCGGCGTAGAGGAACGGGTCGACGATCGCGAGCGGGATCTCGTGGCGCAGCTCCGGCGAGCGGACCGTGTCGCCGTAGATCAGGACGGCGGGCACGCGATCAGCCGGCGCCCGGTGTGATGCGGTATGCGTCGAAGACCCCGTCGATGTTGCGCAGGCGCCCGACGGTGGCCTTCAGCGCCTGCGTGTCGGCGACCTCGACGACGAAGCGGTTCTGCACCATCGGCTTGGAGACCACGCAACGGGCTTCGACGATGTTGATGCCGGCCTCGGCGAACGTGCGGCTGAGGTCCTCGAGCAGGCGGTGCCGGTCCCAGGCGTCGACCTGGAGCTCGACCTTGAACGCGGTCTCGTGGTCGCCCTCCCAGTGCACGCGCACGAAGCGCTCGGGGTCCTTGCGCAGCGCGGCGGTGTTCGGGCAGTCGTCGCGGTGGATCGTGATGCCGCGCCCGAGCGAGACGTAGCCGACGATCGGATCGCCGGGCACCGGCCGGCAGCACTTCGCCAGGCGCAGCATGACGTCGTCGACGCCCTCGACCCGGATGCCGTAGGACCCGCTCGAGCCGGTCGGCTG
>DASTWP010000192.1:0-3080 GCA_035765835.1 Solirubrobacteraceae bacterium | reverse complement strand
GGCGCGGTTGTCGTCGGCCAGCTCGTACAGCGCGAGCGCGCGGTCGGAGAAGCGGATCGCCTGGTCGAGGGCGCCGGCGGCGGCGTGGGCGCGGGAGATCGCATACTGGCTCGCCGCCCGCGAGGCCAGGTCGACGCCCTGGGCGCGGTTGGCCAGCGCCTCGGCCAGCGCGCCCGCCGAGCGGGCGAACGCCCCCGCTTCGGCGTAGGCCTCGCTCAGCCACAGGGAGTAGCGCACGAGCTTCGCCTCGTCGGCCGTCCCGTCGCGCTGGAGCCGGGCGATGCAGTCCTGGAGCAGCGCGAGCGCCCGGGCGACGTCGCCCGCGCGGCGGTAGATCTCCTGCAGGCGGCCGTAGAGCTGCACCCGCTGGGCCGGATCGGGCGGCATGCCCACCTCGAGCGCCTGCTCCAGGAGGCGCCGGGCCTCGCGGTCGTCGCCGCGCTCGGCCGCGAGCACACCCAGGCCCTCGCAGGCCTCGCTCATGCGCTCGCCGTCGCCGTTCACCTCGGCCTCGCGCAGGACGCCGCGCAGCAGCTCCTCGGATTCCTCGAGCCGGCCCATGCGGCCGAGCACCATGGCGTCCAGCAGCTCGAGCGAGCGCGGCCGCTGCTGCGGCGCGGTCTCGCCGGTGAGCTCCTCGGTGCTGACGCCGAGGCGGCGGGCGATCTCCATGAGGACGCGCGGGCTGGGACGCCGGTCCCCGGCCTCGATCCTGGCCAGGTAGCTGTACGAGCAGCCGTCGAAGGAGAGGTCGCGCTGGGTCATCCCGCGCTTGCGGCGGAGGTGGCGGACGCGGGCCCCGAGCTTGCGCAGGGCCTCGTTGGAGTACTCGCCCTCGTGCATCTGCGAGACGTCCATGTCTTGACCTGCGCCAGACTCCAGCCAGTCCATTCTTGGCAATCCTACTGCACCTGCGTGGGTGCGGCAAGGATGGAATGGGGCCCGACTACACTCATCGCATGCCGTTTCCCACCACCCGCCTGCGCCGGCTGCGGCGGACTTCCGGCATCCGGCAGATGGTGCGCGAGACGCGCCTCACCCCGTCGGATCTGATCCAGCCGCTCTTCGTGCGCCACGGCGGCGGCGCCTCGACGCCGATCGAGTCGATGCCCGGCCAGAGCCACCACGGCATCGACGGCCTGGTCGAGACTGCCGCCGGCGTGCACGCCGCGGGCATCCCGGCCGTGCTGCTCTTCGGGCTCCCCGCCCGCAAGGACGAGGCCGGCAGCGAGGCGTACGACCCCGAGGGGATCGTCCAGCTGGGCGTGCGCGCGATCAAGGCGGAGATGCCCGAGCTCACGGTCATCACCGACGTGTGCCTGTGCCAGTACACGTCACACGGCCACTGCGGCGTCCTTCGCGACGGGGTCGTCGAGAACGACATCAGCCTCGAGCTCCTGGCCGACACGGCCCTCTCGCACGCCGCGGCTGGCGCCGACATGGTGGCGCCCTCCGACATGATGGACGGCCGCGTGGCCGCGATCCGGTCGACGCTCGACAACGACGGCCACACCGACACCGCCATCATGGCCTACAGCGCCAAGTTCGCCTCCGCGTTCTACGGCCCGTTCCGCGACGCGGCCCACTCCACGCCGTCGGAGGGCGACCGCAAGGGCTACCAGATGGATCCGGGCAACGGCAGCGAGGCGGTGCGCGAGGCGCTGCTCGACATCGAGGAGGGCGCCGACGTCGTCATGGTCAAGCCGGCGCTGCCCTACCTGGACGTCCTCCGCCGGCTGCGGTCGGAGACGCTCGTGCCGCTCGCCGCTTACCAGGTGAGCGGCGAATACGCCATGCTCGAGGCGGCCGCCGCCCGCGGCCTGGTCGATCGCCGCGCGGCCGCGCTGGAGGCGCTGACCGGCATCCGCCGCGCCGGCGCCGACCTCGTCATCACGTATTACGCCGCCGAGGCGGCGGGGTGGCTGTCGTAGCCGAGACGCAGTCGGCGCGGCTCTTCGAGGAGGCCCGCCGGCTCATGCCCGGCGGCGTGTCCAGCCCGGTGCGGGCGATGCGCGCCGTCGGCCGCGACCACCCGCTGTTCCTGGCCCGCGGGGCCGGCGGCGAGGTCTGGGACGCCGACGGGAACCGCTACGTCGACTGGGTGCAGTCGTGGGGGCCGCTGATCGCGGGCCACGCCCACCCGGACGTGGTGGCCGCCGTGACCGCGGCGGCCGAGAATGGCACGTCGTTCGGAGCGCCCACCGAGCTCGAGCTCGAGCTGGCCCGGGAGGTGTGCGCCGCGGTGCCGTCGCTGGAGCAGGTGCGGTTCGTCTCGTCGGGAACCGAGGCGGTCATGAGCGCGGTGCGGCTGGCCCGTGCGCACACCGGCCGGACGAAGATCGTGAAGTTCGCGGGCGGCTACCACGGCCACGCCGACGCGCTGCTGGCGCAGGCGGGGTCCGGGCTCGCGACGCTCGGCATCCCCTCCAGCCCCGGCGTCCCGGCGGCGGTGACGGCCGACACGCTCGTCTGCGAGTACAACGACCTGGGCGAGGTGCGGGCCGTCGCCGAGCGTCACGGCGACGACCTGGCGGCGATCATCGTCGAGCCGGTCGCGGGCAACATGGGCGTCGTCGCGCCCCGGCCGGGCTTCCTCGAAGGCCTGCGCACCGTCTGCAATGGCACCGGCGCGCTGCTCGTGATCGACGAGGTCATCACCGGGTTCCGGGTCGGATACGGCGGCGGCCAGGAGCGCCTGGCCGTCCGGGCCGACCTGACCTGTCTGGGCAAGATCGTCGGCGGCGGGCTGCCCGCGGCCGCCTTCGGCGGCGGGGCCGCGATCATGAGCCGGCTGGCGCCGGAGGGCGACGTCTACCAGGCGGGCACCCTCTCCGGGAATCCGCTGGCGATGGCGGCCGGCCTGGCGACGCTCGCACTCCTGCGCGAGCCCGGCGCCTACGACCGGCTGGAGCAGACCGCGGCGGCGCTCGAGGCCGGGCTGCACCGCCCGGGCGTGACCGTGAACCGGGTCGGCGCGATGCTGACCGCGTTCTTCCATCCGGGGCCGGTGCGCTCGTTCGCCGACGCGGCCGCGAGCGACACCGGGAGCTTCGCCTGCTTCCACGCGCACATGCTCGCCC
>DASTWP010000191.1:0-10478 GCA_035765835.1 Solirubrobacteraceae bacterium | reverse complement strand
GATCGCGCGGCCCGGCGCGGACCTGCTCGCGGGCGCGCGACGGCCGCTGACGATCTGCAACACCGGCGCGCTGGCGACGGGCGGGCGCGGCTCCGCGCTCGGGGTGATCCTCGAGCTGCACGACCGCGCGCCGGTGCACGTGCTCGTGTGCGAGACGCGGCCGCTGCTGCAGGGCGCGCGGCTGACGACGTGGGAGCTGGCCCGCGCCGGCGTGCCGCACGCGCTGATCGCCGACGCCGCGGCGGCGGGACTGCTGCGCGCGGGTGAAGCGGATGCCGTGGTCGTCGGCTGCGATCGCGTCGCGGCGAACGGGGACGTGGCGAACAAGGTCGGGACGTATGGGCTGGCTCTGGCTGCGCGCGCTGCCGGCGTCCCGTTCGTGGTGGCGGGGCCCGTGTCGTCCGTCGACACCGCCACCGCGTGTGGTGAGGACATACAGATCGAGGAGCGGGCGCCCGAGGAGGTGCTGACGTTCGCGGGGTCCCCGGTCGCCCCGGCCGGCACTGCGGCGCGCAACCCGGCCTTCGACGTCACGCCCGCGGAGCTCGTCACCGCGTTCGTCTGCGAACACGGCGCGCTCGCGCCGCGCGACGTGGGCCGGATATGTCTCGGTATGCGAGACAAATCCGGCCCAGAACGCGTCGAGGGCGGGTCAGGTGCGAGCGCGCCAGCGCAGGTGCTCGACGATCCGGCGTGAGTCGCAGATCGGCTCGCCCCCGATGACCAGCAAGGGCACGGCGCGCTGGCCGCTGAGGGCCTCGACCTCCGTGCGGTCGCCGCGCGGCACGCGCACCGTCTCGTGCTCGACGCCGTGCTTGCGAAGCTCGCGCTCCACGCGCCCGCAGGGACACAGCCAGTCGGTCGGCGTGCGGCAGCGGTAGAGCGTCGCCATTACGGCGTGAACCTCCCCGCGAGGCCGCCCGCGGTGCGCACGCCGAACGCGGCGACGCGCAGCCCGAGCGGCTGGCGGGTGCCGGGGGCGCGCAGGCGCGCCGGCTCGCGCTCGCGGTACCACTCGATCGTCGAGACGAGCGAGTCCTCGTGGTGCGATGGCTTCCAGCCGAGGTCGCGCTTGGCCTTGTTCGAGCGAAACGCCCACCACAGCGAGGCGGCCTTCACCTCGCCGACGGTGATCGCCGGCGTCGAGGAGACGGCCTCGATGCTCGCGGCGAGCGCGACCGCCGCCTGCAGCGGCAGCTTCAGCGCAGGCGGCTCGACGCCGGAGAGCCGCCCGAGGTCGGCGAAGAGGCGGTCGAGCGTGAAGTTGCGGTTGCCGAGCACGTAGCGCTCCCCCACCTCGCCGCGCTCCTCGGCGAGCAGGTGCCCGCGCGCGACGTCCTCGACGTCGACGATGTTCAGCGCGCCGTCCACGTAGGCGGGGATCTCGCGGCGCAGGAAGCGGCGCACCATCTCGGTCGAGGAGTGGTAGATGTCGCCGCGCCCGAGCATGTGCGCGGGATTCACCACGACGACCGGCAGGCCGCGCGCGGCCATCCGCATCGCGACGCCCTCGCCCTCGTGCTTGGAGTTGACGTAGGGCAGCCCGAAGCGACCGGCGCGGAAGACCTGCGTCTCGTCGGCCGTCGTGTGCCGTGGCGCGGGGCCGATCGCCGCGATCGAGGAGGTGTGCACCACCCGCTCGACGCCGGCGCGCAGGGCCTCCTCGAGCACGACGCGCGTGCCCTCGACGTTGATCCGGAACATGACGTCGGCGCTGTCGCGCAGCGACGTCCTGCCCGCGACGTGGAAGAGACGGTCGACGCCGCGCAGCGCGCGCCGCATGGCGGCGCGGTCGAGGATGTCGGCCTGCACCACCTCGACGTCGAGGCCGGCGAGGTTCTCCGGCCGCGAGCGCGCGCGCATCGTCACGCGCACGTCGTCGCCGCGCTCGACCAGCAGCCGCGTGACGTGCGAGCCGACGAGGCCCGTCGCGCCGGTCACGAGCGTGGTTCCCACGGCCGCGGAATATAGGCTCACGCGCCATGGCCGAAGTCGCCGTCGTCTCCGACACCACCGCGTACCTGCCGCGCGAGCTCGCCCGCGAGCACGAGATCCACGAGGTCAGCCTCTACGTCAACGACGGCGAGCGCCACGATCGCGAGGCCGACATCGCCGACTACGGCGAGTTCTACGACCGCCTGCGCAGGGCCTCCTCGCTGCCGACGACCTCGCAGCCGTCGATCGGCGACTTCCTCGAGGTCTACGAGCCGCTGGTCGAGGAGGGCCGCGACGTCGTCTCGGTCCACATCGCCGGCGGCATCTCCGGCACGGTCGAGTCCGCCCGCCAGGCCGCGCAGGACCTGATGGCGCGCAAGCCGGGGCGGCGCGTCGAGGTGATCGACTCGCGGATGTCGTGCGGCGGGCTTGCGGTGATCACGCTCGCGGCGCGCGCGGCGGCGCGCGCCGGCGGCGACGTCGAGGCGGTCGCGGCGCGCGCGCGGCAAGCGGTCGACCAGAGCCGCATCTGGTTCGCCGTGGACACGCTCGAGTACCTGCGCCGCGGCGGGCGCATCGGCCTCGCGCAGGCGTGGCTGGGCGGCGCGCTGAAGATCAAGCCGATCCTCACGCTCGAGGACGAGATCACGCCCGTCGAGCGCGTGCGCACCTCCGGCCGCGCGTTCGACCGTCTCGTCGACTACATGCGCTCGCGCAAGGCCGACGGCGCCGACGGCTGGATCGTCCAGCACATCCAGGCGCCCGACGTCGCGGAGCGGCTCGTCGAGGCCGGGCGCGAGGTCCACGGCTGCGAGCCGATCTTCGTCTCGGAGATCGGCCCGGTGATCGGCGCGCACATCGGCCCCGGCCTGCTCGGCGTCGGCGGCGCGTCGCGGGCGATCATGGGCCTGCCGCCGGCCTAGCCCCCAGGCGTTCAGGCGGGCTCGAGCGGCACGCCCGGCTCGGCCGTCAGCGGCGGGTCGTCGCTGATCGTCCCGACCCGCCGGCCGTAGAGGTCTCGCACGAGGATCTGGATCGCCGCCGCGACGGGGATCGCGACGAGCGCGCCGAGCACGCCGAGCAGCACGCCGCCGATCAGGATCGCGACGATCACGAGCAGCGGCGGCACCGCGACGGTCTTGCGATAGACGACCGGCTGGAGCAGGTTGTTCTCGATCTGCTGGTAGAGCAGCGCGATCACGACCCACGCGATCGTGTCGGTCGGGAAGTTGTAGAACAGCGTGACGATGCCGACGGCGATCGCGCCGATCGTCGCGCCGATCAGCGGGATCAGGTCGAGCAGCGCGACGAGCACGGCGAGCGGCGCCGCGAAGCCGATGCCGAGCACCTTCAGCGCGACGTAGGTGACGAGCCCTGCGATCACGCTGATCGCGAGGTTGCCGGCGACGTAGCCGGAGGTCGAGCGGTAGATGTCGTCGGCGAGGCGGCGGAAGCGCCGCTCCTGCGTCGGGCCGCGCAATCGCAGCAGGAAGCCGATCAGGCGCTCGCCGTCGTAGAGCAGGAAGAACGTCATCGTCAGCACGGTGATCAGCTTCGTCGCCGCGGAGAACACCCCGACGGTCACCGACGACAGCGCCTTCGCGGCGTCGTCGATGCGGCCGGGCAGCTTCCTGGCCTGCTGCTCGAGCTTCTTCGAGATGTCGTACTTGTCGTCGTACTTGCGGAAGGTCTTGTTGTCGCGCAGCTTGCGCACGTTGCCCGGCAGGTCGTGCGCGGCCCGGTTGATCTCGCGCGCCAGCGGCGGCACGACGATCAGGCCGACCGCCACGATGCCGAGCAGCACGGTCAGGTAGACGAGCAGGATCGACAGCCCCCGCGGCACGCCGAGGCGGTGGTTGAAGAAGCCGACCGGCGGCCCGAGCGCGACCGCGAGGAAGCCCGAGACGAACAGCAGCAGCAGGACGTCGCGGACGAGGTAGAGCAGGTAGAGGACGAGGCCGCACGCGACCACGGTGAGGACGATGCGCACGATCGTGCGCGTGCCCAGTGCGCCTGCGCCCATGCCCGCGCGACGTTACCCGCGTGCGCGGACGGCCCCGGGGCGCGGGCGCGGAGACGATGTCGGCGGCCACATGGCCGCCTCCGGCACCCCTTACCGGCGGCGGCGGAACAGCCCGCCCATCGCGGCGAGCCCGCCGCCGACGACGAACCCCGCGACTGCAGCGCCGATCATCACCTCGCGCTTGTGCGTGGCGAGCTGCCGGCGCCAGTCGGTGACGACGGCGACCTCGCCGCGCAGGCGGCTGAGCGAGACCGCCAGCTCCTGGCGGTTGTGCTCGATCGACTGCCGGATCTCCTCCGGCGAGCGTGCCGGCATCTAGACGGTCGCCTCCGGCTTCGAGGAGGTCACCGTCTCGCGGATCAGCTTCGCCTCCTCGATCGCCATCTGCGGCTTCGGCGGCGAGCCGCCCTTGAAGGCCTTCGCGGCGATGAAGCCGGCGAGGCCGCCGAGCAGCAGCAGGCCGCCGGCGACGATCAGGAAGCCCCAGAAGTAGTTCGTGCCGTGGAAGGCGAGGTCCCACACGAGCCACGAGAGGCCGTGCAGGATCAGCACGAGCGCGGCGAGCACGAAGACGCCGGCGGCCGCGCCGACCGCGGCGCCCTTGGCGAGCTTCGAGACCTTCTCCGCGACCTCCGCCTTCGCGAGCTCGATCTCCTCGCGGACGAGGATCTGCGCGCGGTCGGAGACCTCCTGGATCGCGGCGGCGATGGAGGCCGAGTTCTCTGTTGCGTATGGGGGTTCGCTAACTGGCAATGCGCTTGAGGATCAGGGCGGCCGCGAGGCCGCCGGCGAACGCGGCGCCGGCGAGCACCTCGGGGCGCCCGGCCGGCGAGGACGGTTGCGGCTGCACGGACGACGGCGGCGGCGGCGCGTAGGCCGGGTCCGGCGCCGACTGCGGCGGCTTCGGGCCCGCTTCGGCGCCGATCGTGTCGGGGGCGTAGGGGTCGCTCATTCGGGCGGGTCCTCGCCGAACGCGCGGCGCCAGATCATGGCCGCGATGCGGGTGGTCGCGACGCTCGCGAGAGCGCCGATCCCTGCCAGCAGCGCGGACCACATCAGCCGCTTGACGACGTCGTTGTCCATGCGGCGGCGATCCTACCCGCACCGCCGCGTGTGAAGCCTCCACGTCCCGGGGCCGGCTCAGCGGGGCTCGAGGCCCGAGCAGATCGTCTCGACGACGAACGCCTTCGAGCGCTCGTACTCCTCATCGCCGCGCGGGAGCACCTCGAAGATCCAGCCGGTGAGGACCTGCTCGATCGCGCCGTAGAAGGCCATCGCTGCGAAGTCCGGCGTCACGTCGGGGCGGAACGTGCCGTCCGCCTGCGCCGCCTCGACGATGTCGGCGATCAGGTCGTAGGCCTCGCGGATCTTCGGCAGGTGCGTGCGGCCGAACGAGTTCGCCGCGCGCGTGACCTCGACGATGATGACCTTCATCAGCTCGGGGTCGTGGCGGTAGGAGTCCACGATGAAGGCGGCGATCGCGTGCAGCTTCTCGCGCGCGGCCAGGTCGCGGCCGTCGAGCTCGCGGATCACCTCGAGCAGCACGTTCCAGCGCTCGAGGAAGAGCGTGTCGAGCACCTCGTCCTTGGAGCGGAAGTAGTGGTAGACGAGCCCGTAGGCGACGCCCGCCTCGGCCGCGATGTCCGAGACGCGGCACTGGTTGAAGCCCTGGCGCGCGAAGACGCGCACGGCGGCGTCGAGGATCTGGCGGCGCTTGTCGGCGGCGGCCTGCGCGGCGCCGGCGCGGGCGGAGGCCATCAGGCGCGCGCCTCCTGCTCCGCGAGGCGGTAGGCCTGCGGCCTGCGGTTTGCGAGCGCGGGCAGCTTCTCGCGGATGGCGTCCTGCGCCTCGAGGTCGAGCTCGGCGGCGATGAACGTCTCGCTGTCGGGAGCCTGCGCGAGCACGAGACCCCACGGATCGACGATCAGCGAGCGGCCGCCCGAGCGCGTGCCGCCGGGATGCTCGCCGATCTGGTTGGCGGCGATCACGAAGCACTGGTTCTCGATCGCGCGGGCGCGCACGAGCGTCTCCCAGTGGTCGCGCGTCGTGGGCAGCGTGAACGCGGCCGGGATCGTGAGGATGCGCGCGCCCTCGACGGCGAGGACGCGGTAGAGCTCGGGAAAGCGGACGTCGTAGCAGACGCTCAGGCCCAGGGGCGTCCCGTCGGCCGTGCGGCTCAGGACGGCGCCCTCGCCCGGCTCCTCGTGGTCGCTCTCGCGATAGGTGGTGCCGTCGACCTCGACGTCGAACATGT
Organism: Solirubrobacteraceae bacterium; assembly: GCA_035765835.1. Lineage (GTDB taxonomy): Bacteria > Actinomycetota > Thermoleophilia > Solirubrobacterales > Solirubrobacteraceae > JAOPZW01. The sequence continues at coordinate 4,266 of DASTWP010000191.1, read as the reverse complement.
GGATCTTGCGGTAGGTCGCGGCGATCGCGCCGTCGGGCGAGACGTGCACGCAGGTGTTGCGCAGCTTCGCCTCGCCCTCGACGCGCTCGGCGATCGAGCCGGCGACGAGGTCGATGCGCAGCTCGCGCGCGACCTCGCGCGCCCATGCGATGGCGGGGCCGTCGAGCGGCTCCGCGCCGGCGCGCAGGTCGGCGCCGGTGCCGAGGACGGACCACTTCTCGGGCAGCACGACGAGCGTCGCGCCGTCCGCCGCCGCGGCGCGCGTCAGCCGGTCTGCAGCCTCGAGGTTCGCGGCCCTGTCCGCGGTCGCGTTGAGCTGGATCGCAGCGGCCCTCATGCGCTAGATGATCGATCCCACGGCCGCGTGCGTGCGGGGTCGCGGCATCGTGGATGACGGGCGACGACCCAATCCGCGGGCAATGCTGGAGGCATTGGCAAGGATCGGGGGTGGCGATCCGGCGCCGCGAGGCCGCGGCAACCGCACGTGCGGGGTCGTGGGATCGATCATCACCCTCGCGGTTGACTGACGAGTCAATCGCATGGCTGGGAGCATAGTCCGCGACGCCGATGCCGCTGCCGCTCCCGCCCGACCGCATGCCCCTGTGGCGCGACCGCCGCCCGCTGAAGCGCTGGCGCTACGTCGGCGTGTTCGCCGAGGAGGCGCTGCTGTGCTTCGGAAGCGTGCGTATCGCGGGCGTCCCCCAGTGCTTCTGGGCCGTCTGGGACCGGCGCACGCAGCGGCTGGCGGAGAAGACGTCGTTCCGACCGCGCGCGGTCGAGCTGCCGGACGGCGCGGTGCGGGTGCGCGACGTGGCCTCGCTCACCCTCGAGCCCGCCGGCGAGCCGCTCGAGCTCGTCAGCCCCCATGGCCGCAGCGAGATCTGGACGCGCAAGCAGCCCGTGCGCGTGCGCGGCGAGGCGGGTGGGATCGCGATCGACGCGCCCGGCCTGCTCGACGACTCGGCCGGCTACCACGCGCGGCGCACCGCTTGGGAGTGGAGCGCGGGCGCCGGCCGCGCGGTCGACGGCCGCGCGGTCTGGTGGAACCTCGTCACCGGCGTGCACGACGGGCCCGATCGCTCCGAGCGCGCGGTCTGGGTCGACGGCACTGCGCACGCGCTGCCGCCGGTGCGCTTCTCCGAGCCGCTCGACGCGGTCGACGGCGAGGAGGTCGCGCTGCGCTTCAGCGCCGAGGCCGAGCGCGCGCGCCGCGACGAGCTGCTGATCTTCGCCAGCGACTACCGCCAGCCGTTCGGCACGTACGCCGGGACCGTCGGCGGCATCGAGCTGGCGAGCGGTCTCGGCGTGATGGAGCGCCACAGCGCGCGGTGGTGAACGAGCGGCGGGGCGATGCTCAGGCGCGCCGCTGGCGGCGCAGCTCCGCGAGCAGGAGCTTGGAGTGCATGGCGCCGATCAGCTCGCGCAGCGGCTCGGCGCCGGAGGCGATGATCGCGGCGGCGCGGTCGGCGTCGACCTCGCCGGCGAGGCGGTCCAGCAGCGTGCGGACCTCCTCCTCGACGAGCGGCGCGAGCGCCTCGCGGTAGCGCAGCGTGTCGAAGACCGTGAAGCCGAGCGCCTCGTCGTAGCCGCCGGCGCGGAAGCGCGAGATCGCCTCGACGATCTGCACGTCGTCGGCGTCGTAGCCCTTCGACGTCGGCGTCAGGATGCCGAGCTCCTCGAGGCGGTCGAGGACGTTGCGCGGCACGTCGTAGCGGCGGACCGCCTCGGCGACGGAGATCCGCGCGCCCTCGCGGCGCGCGGCGAGCGCGCGCTCGATGATGCGGTCCTCCATCTCGACGAGCGCGGCGGCGCGCGCGGGGTCGTCCTCCATCACGCCCTTGATCAGCGCAAGCGGCATGAAGCGCTCCTCCTGCAGGCGCTTGATCAGGCGGATCCGCTCGACGTAGTCGGGCGGGTAGTAGGCCATGTTGCGCGAGGTGCGCACGACCTGCTCGCCGTCGCCGAGCAATCCCTCGCGCAGGTAGTGCTTGATCGTCCCGGCGCTGACGCCGGAGCGCTCCGCGAGCTCGGAGATCTTCAGCAGGCCGTCGGAGTTCACGCCATGAAGCTCCCGCGGACCCCGCTCGCCGGGCCCGCGACGGCGCCGGCCTCGATCAGCGCGCCGATCTCCTCGTCGGAGTAGCCGGCGGCCTGAAGCACCTCGACGGTGTGCTCGCCGAGCGCCGGCCCGGGCGCGCGGTTGGCATCGCCGGGCGTGCGCGAGAGCTTGACCGGCACGCCGAGCAGCCGCACCGGCTCCTCGACGCCGGGCTGGTCGAGCCCGGCGATCATCCCGCGCGCGCGCACGAGCTCGGAGTCCAGCGCCTCGCCGAGGTCGAGCACCGGCTCCAGGCAGCAGTCGTGCTCGCCGGCGAAGGCCTGCCACTGCGCGCGCGTGCGCGCCATGAAGATCGCCTGCACCTCGCGGTGCGCGTCCGAGCCCGGCCGCTCGAACTGCTTCTCGATCAGATCCTCGCGGCCGACGCCCAGGCACCACGCCTGCCAGAACTTCGGCTCCAGCGCGCCGAGCGTGACCCACCCGTCCGCGCACTCGTACGGGCGGTAGCAGACGAGCGCGCCCGCGAGCTCGAGCGAGCCGCGCTGCGGCGCGACGCCCTCGGCGAGGTAGCGCGCGGCCACCATCGCCAGCCACGACAGCGCGCCGTCGGCCATCGAGACGTCGACGAGCTGCCCCTCGCCGCTGCGGTCGCGCTCGCGCAGCGCGGCGAGGATGCCGAACGCCGCCATCAGCGCGCCGCCGCCGAGGTCGGCGATCTGGCCGGCGGCCTGCACCGGCGGGCCGCCCGCCTCGCCGGTCAGGCCTAGCAGCCCGACGAGCCCGAGGTAGTTCATGTCGTGGCCGGAGCGCTCTCGGAACGGTCCGTCCTGGCCGTAGCCGGTGATCGCGCAGTAGACGATCGCGGGGTTGACCGCGCGCATCGCCTCGTAGCCTGCGCCCAGGCGGTCGAGCACGCCGGGCCGGAAGGACTCGAGCACGACGTCGGCGTCGCGCACGAGGCGCAGCAGCACGTCGCGGCCGGCGTCCTGTTTGAGGTTGACGCGGATCGACGTCTTGCCGCGGTTCAGCGACAGGAACAGCGCGGACTTCGCACTGTCCTCGGCGCCCTCGTAGTAGGGCGGCGCCCAGCGCACGTAGTCGCCCATGCCCGTGTCCTCGACCTTGACGACGTCGGCGCCGAAGTCGGCCAGCAGCAGCGAGCAGAACCCGCCGGGCAGCAGGCGCGAGAGGTCCAGGACGCGGACGCCCTCGAGCGGTAGCGCGGTCATGCCCGCGCCCTCGCAGGCACGCCCAGCAGCGCGCGCGCCTCCTCGACGCTCGCCGGCCGCCGGCCGGCGTCGATCGTCATCTGCCTGGCGCGCGCGATCAGATCGCCGTTGGAGCGCGCCATCTCCCCGTCGGGCAGGTAGAGGTTGTCCTCGAGGCCCACGCGGATCGACCCGCCGAGCGACAGCGCCGCCGCGACGAGCGTCCACTGGTCGCGCGAGATCCCGATCACGCCCCAATGGGCCTTCACGCCCGCGGGCAGGTTGTCCGCCATCACGGCGAGGTTGCGCGCGGTCGGCGGGATGCCGCCGACGACGCCCATCACGAAGTCCACGTGCAGCGGCGGCTCGAGCACGCCCATGTCGATCAGCGGCCACAGCGAGCCGACGTGGCCGACGTCGAAGCACTCGTGCTCGGGCTTGATGCCGAGCTCCTTCATCACGGTCAGGAACTCGATGATCTCGTCGAACGGGTTCGGGAAGACGGCCTTGAAGACGAAGTCCTTGCGCCGGCGCGAGTACTTCGCGTAGTTCATCGAGCCCATGTTCAGCGCCGCGACCTCGGGGCGCAGCTCGCGCAGGTAGGCGATGCGCTTCTCGACCGACACGCCCATCGCCCCGGTCGAGTAGTTGACGATCGCCGCGTCGCCGACCTCCGCTCGGATCGCCTCGGTGATCGCCTGGAAGTCCTCGATCTCGTAGCTCGGCGTGCCGTCGGGACGGCGCGCGTGGATGTGGATGTGCACCCCGCCCTCGTCGACGATCCGCCGCGCCTCGGCGGCGTACTCGGCGGGCGTGTAGGGGATGGCGGGGCACTGGTCGCGGTCGGCCAGCGCGCCGGAGATCGAGCAGGTGATGACGACGGGATCGTCGAGGCTCACGTCGGGCGGCTCCTGAGAAGCGGGAAGTGGGAAGTGCTACTCCCCACCTTTTCACAGGGTCAGACATTGGTCCAGCAGGGCTTTTCAGGGTTTAAGCTTC
>DASTWP010000190.1:0-6808 GCA_035765835.1 Solirubrobacteraceae bacterium | reverse complement strand
CGCACCTGGTCGGTCATCGGGACCGACTTCGCGTTGTGGACGAGGTCGTCGAGCTTGTCGATCAGTACGAGGACGTCCATGGCAGGGTTCTGTTCGTTACCGCGCGAGCTCTTCCTTCAAGCGCCGCGCCACGCTCATCGGCACCAGCGAGTCGATGTCGCCGCCGAACGTGGCCAGCTCCTTGACGCCGCTCGAGCTCAGGAAACTGTACTGGGGAGAGGTCATCAGGTAGAGCGACTCGACGTCGGGGGCCTGCGTGCGGTTGAGGTTGTTCATCTCCAGCTCGTACTCGAAGTCGGAGATCGCGCGCAGGCCCTTCACGATCGCCTTGGCCCCGACCTGGTGCGCGAAGTCGACGACGAGGATGTCGAACGGCTCCGTGCGGACGTTGCCGAGGTGCTCGGTCGCCTCGATGATGAAGCCGAGGCGCTCCTCGATCCCGAAGAGCGGCTTGTTCTTGCGCGTGGAGAGGTTCACGACCGCCACGACGACCTCGTCGAAGAGCGAGGCGGCCCGCGAGATCACGTCGATGTGGCCGTACGTGATCGGGTCGTAGGAGCCGGGGCAGACGGCGGTGCGGGGATCTGGGGTCATGCGGTGTGGATGCGGATCAGCGTGTCGCCGTAGCGGCGTTCGTGCGCGAGGGTCAGCGGGAGCTCGAGCGGGGCGCGGCGATCGCTCTCGGCGACGACGCGCGCGCCGGCCGCCAGCAGCGGCCGCAGCGCCTCGCCGAGCGCGTCCCCCAGCCCTGGGGCGTCCCGGTATGGCGGGTCGAGGAAGACCAGATCGTATGCATCGCCGCGCTCGCGTGCGGCGCGGAGCGCGGTACGGGCGGGGGCGCGCAGCACGCGCGCCTCCTCATCGGCGACACCGAGCGCCTCGAGATTCGCGCGCGCGACGGCCGCTGCGCGCGCGTCGCGCTCGACGAGCAGCGCGCTCGCCGCGCCGCGCGAGAGCGCCTCGATCGCGAGCGCGCCGGAGCCCGCGAAGAGGTCGAGCACGCGCGCGCCGCTCACGTCGCCGAGCGTCGAGAAGAGCGCCTCGCGGACGCGATCGGAGGTCGGCCGCGTCCCGGCGCCCGGCGGTGCGGCGAGCCGGCGCCCGCCGAAGCGGCCGGCGACGATGCGGAGGGTCACGCGGCGATCGGCTCGGCGAACGCGTGCGCGAGCTCGTCGGCGAGCAGCGCGTGCTCCGGCGCCTCGAGCGCCGGGTCCTCCGCGAGCAGGGCCGCGGCGCGAGCGTGCGCGCGCTCGAGCACGTCCGCGTCCTCCGGCAGGCGCGCGAAGCGGAAGCGCGCGAGGCCGGACTGCCGCGTGCCGGTCAGCTCGCCCTCGCCGCGCAGCTCGAGGTCGACCTCCGCGAGGCGGAAGCCGTCGGTCTCGCGCGCCAGCGCCGCCAGCCGCGGCGACTCCTTCGGCCCGAACAGCAGGCACAGCGACGCGTGCCCGCCGCGGCCGACCCGCCCGCGCAGCTGGTGCAGCTGGGAGATGCCGTAGCGCTCGGCGTCCTCCACCAGCATCACGGTCGCGTTCGGCACGTCGATCCCGACCTCGATCACCGTGGTCGCGACCAGCACGTCCGCGCCGCCGGCGGCGAAGCGCTCCATCGCGGCGGCCTTCTCGCGCGGGCGCATCTGGCCATGCAGGAGCACGACCTCGAAGCCCGCGAGCTCGGTCGCCTTCAGCCGCTCGTACTCGGCGGTCGCGGCGCGCGCCTGGAGCGCCTCGGACTCCTCCACGAGCGGGCAGACCACGAACGCCTGGCGGCCGGCGCGCAGCTCCTCGCGGATGCGCTCGTAGGCGCGCGCCCGCTCGCGCTCGCCGCTGGCGACGAAGGTCTCGATCGGCTGCCGGCCCTTCGGCAGCTCGCGCAGCGCCGTGACGTCCAGCGCGCCGAACGACGCCAGGCGCAGCGTGCGCGGGATCGGCGTCGCGGTCATGTGCAGCACGTGCGGCGCGAGATTCGATCCCGCCCGCCCCGCCTTGGCGTCCAGCGCGGCGCGCTGGCGCACGCCGAAGCGGTGCTGCTCGTCGACCACCGCGACCGCCAGGCGATCGAACTCCACCGCCTCCTCGATCAGCGCGTGCGTGCCGACGACGAGCGAGAGCTGGCCGGTCGCGAGCTTGCCGAGGATGTCGGCGCGGCGCCCGGCCGGCGTCGAGCCGGTCAGCAGCGCCACCGGCACGACCGCCCCCGGCATCAGCGCCTGCACGGTGGCGAAGTGCTGCTCGGCGAGCGTCTCCGTCGGCGCCATCAGCGCCGCCTGCATCCCGTGCTCGACGGCGCGCAGCATCGCGTGCAGCGCGACGACCGTCTTGCCCGAGCCGACCTCGCCCATCAGCAGCCGCTGCATCGGCCGCTCGCCGGCGAGGTCGGCATCGATCTCCGCCATCGCCGCAAGCTGGTCGCCCGTCGGGGCGAACGGCAGCTGGTCCTCCAGCCACGCGCGTGAGAGCGCCGGCTCCTGCGCCAGCGGCGCAGCCGCCAGCTCGCCGCGCCGCTCGGCGCGCAGGCGCAGCTGCACGATCTGGTCGAGCAGCAGCTCGTCGAACGCCAGCCGGCGCCGGCCGGCCTCGCGGTCGCCGAAGTGCGCCGCCGCGACGGCGCCGGGCAGGTCCGGCAGCCGCTCGGCGGCGCGCAGGCGCCCGGGCAGCGGGTCGGCGAACTCGAGGACGAGCCCGCGGTGCTCGCGCACGGCGGCGAGGATCGCCGTCGAGGACAGGCCCTTGGTCGCCGGGTACTGCGCGACGCTCTCCTCCATCTCCTCCCCCCCGACCTCCTCCGTCGGGGCGTGCGAGTTGACGCGGAAGCGGTTGCGGCCCTGGTACTTGCCCGCGAGCATCAGCCGCGTGCCCGGCTTGTAGCGCTGCTGCAGCCACGGCTGGTTGAAGAACGTCGCCTTCATCACGCCGGTGGCGTCGGCGACCACCGCCTCGACGAGCGGCTTCATCCCGCGCCGGCGCACCGGCCTGCTCGTGATCGAGCGCACCTCGACGATCACGGTGGCGACCTCGTCGGGGGCGAGCTCGGCGATCGTGCGCGCCTCGCCGCTCGCGCGCGGGAGGTGCAGCAGCAGGTCGCGGGCCGTGTGCAGCTCCAGCGCCTCCGCCGCGGCGGCGGCCACGCGCGTCTCCCAGCTCAGCGGCGCGGCGAGCAGCGACGGGCGCGGAGCGCGGAAGGAGACGTCCGGATCGACGTCTTCGAGCGATGCGAAGGCGCGCGGCGGCACGCGCTCAATGGTCCGTCACTCGGCGGACAGCAGCCACCACCAGCTCTGCTGGCCGCCCTCCTCGCATTCGAGCTCGACGCCGTCGGGCGCGAGCGCCAGCACGGCGTCGGCATCCAGCGGCGCGCCGTCGCCGGCGATGCAGGTGATCAGCTCGGCGCCCTCGCCGAGCTGCGCGAGCACGGCCCGCAGCGTCTCCTCGGGCCCGCCCCACGCGACCAGGTCCTCGCCGACGAAGCCGACCGCGTCGCCGACGGCGAAGCGGCCGCCCGCGTCCTCGCGCGCCGCGCGCGCTATGCCGGCGGTGCGCACCGCCTCGAGGGCGGCGTCCATCGCATCGGCGTTCTCCACCGCGCCGCGGTCGACGTTCAGCGCGATCGCCGCGGCGAGGCCCGCCTGCTGGGAGCGCGTCGGGACGACGCGCACCGTCTTGTCGGAGAGCTCGGCGGCACGCTCCGCGGCCATGAAGACGTTCGCGCTGTTCGGCAGCACGACGACCTCTTCGGCCGGGACCTCGTGGATGCCGGCGAGCAGCTCGTAGGTCGACGGGTTGAGCGTCGCGCCGCCGTCCAGCACGTGGACGCCGAGCGACTCGTACAGGCGCCGCAGGCCGGCCCCCGAGACGACCGCGAGCGCGCCCGAGCGGTGCTCGGCGGGCGGCCCGCCGTCGCCGTTCAGCGGCGCGCCGAGCCGCGCGTCGCGGTCCGCGACCTGAAGGCGCATGTCGGCGACGTCCAGCCGCGAGACCTCACCGATGCCGTCGAAGACCGCCGTCACCGCCTCGGGATCGTCGGTGTGGACGTGCACCTTCAGCGTGGTCTGGTCGCCGACGACGAGCACCGAGTCGCCGAGCCGCTCCAGCGCGTCGACGAACGGGGCCGGGGCGAGCGCGGTGCCGGTGACCGCGAAGTTCGTGCAGTAGCGGTAGGTCGAGGACTCGTGGTGCGGGTGGCTGATGCGGATCCGCGCAGGCGCGTGGTGCGCGACGTCCGGCGCCTCGCCGCGCAGCGCGGCGACGACGCCCGCGAGCACGACGATCACGCCGTAGCCGCCCGCGTCGACGACGCCCGACGCCTTCAGCACCGGCAGCAGCTCCGGCCCGCGCTCGAGCGACTCCTCGCCCGCCCGCACCGCGCGCTCGAGGATGTCCGCGAGCATGCGGTTCTGCTCGTCGTCGCCGGCGCCGGCGCCGAGGCGCGTCTCGCCCATGTGCGCCAGGTCCATCGCCACCGCGGCGGCCATGTCCCGCATCACCGTCAGGATCGTGCCCTCGGCGGGCTCGCGCACCGACGCGTACGCGCGCTGGGCCGCGCGCGCCATCGCGGCGCCGATCAGGACCGGGTCGACCAGCTCGCCGGGCCGCGAGATCAGCTCCTCGGCGGCGCCGCGGATGAGCTGGGAGAGGATCACCCCGCTGTTGCCGCGCGCCCCGAGCAGCGCGGCGCGGGCCACGGACTCGACGATCTCCTCGCGGCCGATCGCGTCGAGCGGCCGGTCCACCTCCGAGATGCGGTCGAGCTCGGCAAGGCACGCCGTCAGCGTGAGCGCCATGTTGTCCCCGGTGTCGCCGTCGGCGACCGGGAACACGTTCAGGTCGTTGATCTCCTGCCGCCGCGCCTCGAGGTGCGCGAGGGCACCTGCGACGGCGGCACGGAAGCGGACGAGACTGGGATCGGACAATGCCGTGCGGCGCTCAGCGGCGCGGCACTAGACGGCCTTCGTGACCTTGCCGGCCTTGAGGCAGCGGGTGCACACGTACACCCGCCGCGGCGAGCCGGCGACGATCGCGCGGACCTTTTGCAGGTTCGGGTTGAACCGCCGCTTCGTCGCGACCATCGAGTGGCTGCGGCTGTTGCCGAACGCGGGGCCCTTGCCGCAGCTATGACAGACCTTGGCCATGGCGAGGCGGGAGTGTAGCGGCCGGTGGGCTCGGGTACGCGCCTCGGTTGATGACCGCGGGCGCCTTCTCCGTCTCCCTCCCCTCTCGCTACCGCGCCCTGCGCCACATCGCCACCGGCGGCATGGCCTCCGTCTGGGCGGCCGAGGACGAGCGGCTGGGACGGACCGTCGCGATCAAGGTGCTCGCCGAGGCATACGCCGCCGACGCCGGGGCGGCCGAGCGCTTCGAGCGCGAGGCGCGGGCCGCCGCGCGCCTCTCCCAGCACCCGCACGTGGTCACCGTGTACGACGTCGGCGAGCACGACGGACGGCCGTTCATCGTCATGGAGTGCTTCCAGAGCACCGTCCGCGACCGGGTGCGCGCGCCCGAGCGGATCTGGCAGGCCACCGCGCTGCGCTGGCTGCGCGAGTCGGCGGCCGCGCTCGACGCGGCGCACGCCGCCGGGATCGTGCACCGCGACGTCAAGCCCGCCAACCTGATGCTCGACCGCCGCGAGCGGCTGGCCGTCGGCGACTTCGGGATCGCGCTGGCCGCGAGCGACGCGCCGCTGACGCTGACCGGGCAGGTGCTCGGCACCGCCGGCTACCTCTCGCCCGAGCAGGCTGCCGGGCACGGCGCCACCGACGCGAGCGACCGCTACGCGCTCGCGGTCGTGGCGTTCGAGCTGCTGGCGGGCCGCCGCCCCTTCGACGGCAGGCCCTCGGAGCAGCTGCGCGCCCACGTCGAGACTCCGCCGCCGCGGGCGAGCGCGGTCGCGCCGTCGCTGCCGCCGGCCCTCGACGACGTGCTCGAGCGCGGGCTCGCGAAGGACCCCGCCCAGCGCCCGCCGACCGCCCACGCGCTCGTCGAGGAGGTGGCGGGCGCGCTCGAGGGGCGGCGCTTCGCGCACCCCGGCGCCGCGGCCCCGCCGCCGGCGACATCGGCGACGGCGCCCACGCGCGTGACGATCCACCGGCGCAGCCGCACGGTCCCGGCGCTGCTGATCCTCGCTGCGATCGCGATCCTGCTCGGGGCGGGCATCGCGTCGCTGCGCAGTCCGGGCGGCGGCGGCTCGCGCGCCGCCGCGACCACGCAGCGGGCGGCCAAGAAGCCCTCGAGCAAGCCGCAGCAACCGGCGCCCGCACCGGACCCGGTCGCGCTCAACGACCAGGGCTACCAGCTGCTCCAGGGCGGCGATCCGGCCGCCGCGGTCGCGCCGCTGATGCAGTCCGTGCAGGCGTTCCGCGCCGAGCACCGCACCGGCGAGAGCGGCTACGCCTACGCGCTCTACAACCTCGCCGAGGCGCTGCGCCGCTCCGGCCGCCCGGCCGAGGCGATCCCCTACTACGAGGAGCGCCTGCGGATCAGCAGCTTCGAGCGCGGCGTCGTGCTCGCCGGCCTCCAGGCCGCCGAGCGGGCGGCCGGGGTGCTGCCGGCACAGCCGCCCGGCCATGACAAGGGCGGCGGGCACGGCAAAGGCCACGGCAAGCACGGCGGCGACTGAGCCCCTGGCGGTCCCGGCCGGCCGGCGGTAGGGTCGCCGCGACCATGGCCGGCACCGCCGACGACCTCTCCGCGCGCGAGTTCTGGTTCCGCCCGCCGGCGGAGCGCGAGCAGGTCTTCGCCGTCCTGCGGCGCGAGCAGCCGGTGTCCTGGCAGCGCGCGCCGGAGTCGATCCTGCTGCCGCCCGAGTACGCGCCGAC
>DASTWP010000189.1:0-6844 GCA_035765835.1 Solirubrobacteraceae bacterium | reverse complement strand
GCCTCGGCCAGGCGACCGCCGACGAGGACCCCGCGCTGCTCGACGACGAGCTCGCGCCCGAGCGCGTCGCGTTCGTCGAGTGGCCGGAGGAGGGGGGACCGGGCTTCGAGCACGCGCGCGTCGCCGCGCGCGTGCACCTCGAGCACCTGGGCGGCGACCGGCGGCGGGTCACGGTGACGCGATGCCGGTAGTGCTCGGCTTCGACACCGCGACGCCGGCGACCGCGGTCGCGCTGCTGCTGGACGGCGCGCAGCCGCGCGAGCGCCGCCACGACCCGCAGCCTGGGGAGCGCCCGCAGCACGCCTCGCAGCTGCTGCCGCTCGCGAACGACCTGCTCGCCGAGGCCGGCATCGGCTGGGCGCAGGTGCAGCGGATCGCCGTCGGCGTCGGCCCCGGGACGTTCACGGGGCTGCGGATCGGCGTCGCCACGGCGCGCGCGCTCGCGCAGGCGAGCGGCGCCGAGCTGGCCGCGATCTCGACGCTCCATGCACTCGCGCACGCCGCCCGGGACGAGGCCGGCGAACGGCCCGTCCTCGCGGTCCTCGACGCCCGCCGCGGCGAGGCCTTCGCCGCCGCCTGGCGCGGCGAGGAGCAGCTCCACGCCGCCGCCGCGATCGCGCCCGAGGGGCTCGCCGCGCTCACGCGCAGCGCTCCCGGACCATGGCTGGCGGTGGGGGACGGGGCGGTACGCTTCCGGGAGCGTCTCGAGCCGGACCGCGTCGACGTGCCGGCGGACGCGAGCGCCCTGCACCGCGTGAGCGCGACCGCGATCTGCGAGCTGGCGCTCAAGGCGCCTGCCGCCGACCGCGACGCGCTGATCCCGGACTACGTGCGCCTCCCCGACGCCGAGCTCACGCGGCGCCGGCGCGAGCAGCAGCAGAGCCCATGAGCGCGACCGCCTCGGACATCCAGCGCCTCACCTACGCGGACCTCCCGCAGGTCATCGCGATCGAGCGCCGCGCGTTCCCGACGCCCTGGTCGCTGGCGATGTTCGTGCTCGAGCTGAGCAAGCCGAGCGGCGTGTGCCTCGCCGCGCGCCGCGACGGCGAGCTCGTCGGCTACCTGATCTGCTCGCGCTACGACACGGTGTGGCACGTGATGAACGTCGCGGTCGACCCGCACGAGCGCCGCACCGGCATCGCGACCGCGCTGATGGACGAGCTGCTCGAGCGCGTCGGCGATCCCGAGGCGCGCTTCACGCTCGAGGTGCGGCCCTCGAACGCGGCCGCGATCGCGCTGTACGAGCGCTTCGGCTTCGGCGTCGCCGGGACGCGGCGCCGTTACTACCAGGACAACGGCGAGGACGCGCTCATCATGTGGCGCACGGCGTCCACGCTCGCCGGCGGCCTCGACGACGTGCCGGCGGCAGAGCCCCACCCGCCCGCGCACCCGTGATCCTCGCGATCGAGACCAGCTGCGACGACACCTGCGCCGCGGTGGTGACCGCCGGGGGCGAGATCCGCTCGAACGTGATCTCCTCGCAGGGCATCCACGACCGCTACGGCGGCGTCGTGCCGGAGGTCGCCGCCCGCCACCACCTCGAGCTCACCAACCAGGTGCTCGACGACGCGCTCGCGCGCGCCGAGGCGACGCTCGCCGACGTCGAGCTCGTGGCGGTCACGCAGGGCCCCGGCCTCGTCGGCGCGCTGCTCGTCGGCGTCGCCGCCGCGAAGGGCATCGCCGCGGCGCGCGGGCTGCCGCTCGCCGCCGTCGACCACCTGCAAGGCCATGTCGCCGCGAACTTCCTGCGCGGCGACGGCGGCCCGTTCGAGCCCCCGTTCCTGTGCCTGATCGCCAGCGGCGGGCACACGTTCCTGGCGCGCGTCGAGGCGCACGACGGCTTCGAGGTCCTCGGCTCGACGCTCGACGACGCCGCCGGCGAGGCGTTCGACAAGGGCGCGCGGCTGCTCGGCCTGCCCTACCCGGGCGGGCCGGCGCTCGAGCAGCTCGCGCGCGAAGGCGATCCGCACGCCTTCGACTTCCCGATCGCCGCCGGCGTGCCCGGCCTGGACTTCTCCTTCGCCGGGCTGAAGACCGCGCTGCTGTACAAGGTCCGCGAGCTCGGCGACGAGGCGCCGCGGGCCGACCTCGCGGCCTCCTTCCAGCGCGCGATCGTCGAGGCGCTCGCGCTGCGGGTCGAGCGCGGCCTCGAGGCCACCGGCATGACGCGCCTGGCGATCGGGGGCGGCGTCGCGGCAAACGGGCCGCTGCGCGAGCGGCTGTCGGGTCTCGGCGCCGAGGTCCACGTGCCCCCGCGCGCGCTCTGCACCGACAACGCGGCGATGATCGGCTCGGCAGCGCGCTTCACGCGCCCGCTCGGGCCGCAGGAGTACCTCGCGCTCGACGCCTACGCGACCGGTGAGCGCGACCTCTAGCCGTGGCCCTCGTCACGGTCTACACGCGGGACGGCTGCCACCTCTGCGAGGACGCGCTGGCGGCGCTCGTGCGGCTGCGCGGCGAGCTCGGCTTCGACCTCGAAGCCCTCGACATCGAGGCCGACGACGCCCTGCAGAAGGCGTATCTCGAGCGGATCCCGGTGATCGCGCTCAACGGCGAGGAGCTCTACGACTTCTTCCTCGACGAGGCCGACCTGCGCCGCCGCCTGGGCGCCGCAGGACGCTAGAGTCGGAAAGCAGTGAGCGTCAGCGACCTCACCCGCCCCGGCGTCTCCGACGACGCCCCGCCCGAACGGCTCTCGCTCGGCGTCGCGGCGCGGCTCTCGCGCTACCTCCAGGTCCTCACGCAGGCCAAGAAGATGGGCAAGGAGACGATCTCCTCCCAGGAGCTCAGCGACTACACGCACGTCAACTCGACGCAGATCCGCCGCGACCTCAGCGGCTTCGGCAAGTTCGGCAAGCGCGGCGTCGGCTACAACGTCGACTCGCTGGTCTCGCAGATCCGCAAGATCCTGCGCACCGCCGGCCAGCACAACATCGCGCTCTTCGGCGCCGGCCACCTCGGGCGGGCGATCGCCTCCAGCGACATCTTCGCCGACCACGGCTTCCGCGTCGTGGCGATCTTCGACGCGGACCCGAAGAAGGTCGGCATCGACGTCGGCAACCAGCGGGTCCGCCATGTCGACGACCTGCGCGCGGTGGTCGAGGAGGAGGACATCGTCGTCGGCGTCCTCGCCGTCCCGAACGCCGCCGCCCAAGGCCTCGCCGACGCGCTCGTGGACGCGGGCGTGAAGATCATCTTCAACTACTCCGAGGCGCTGCTGCAGGTGCCGCCGGAGGTCACCGTCCACACGTCGAGCCCGGCTGTGGACCTGCTCTACGCGCTCTACTTCTACCTGACCTGACACCGTGGACCGGGCCGACCTGGACGCAGCGGTGGAGGCCTTCGCCGGCGCCCCGGACCTCACCGTGGGGATCGAGGAGGAGTTCGCGACGCTCGAGCCGGGCTCGCTCGACATGGCGCCGCGCTTCGAGCAGCTGCGGGACGCCGCGGCGGCATCGGACCCGGCGCTGTCGGAGTCGATCGCCGGCGAGCTGATCTCCAGCGAGATCGAGATCCGCTCCGGCCGCGGGGATGACCTGCGCGACGCGATCGCGCGCCAGCGCGAGATGCGCACGCGCCTGTTCGCGCTCGCCGCGGCGCACGGCGTCGAGCTCGGCGCCACCGGGACCCATCCGTGGGCCGACTACCGCGAGCAGCGCAACATCGACACCGAGCACTACCGCCGCGTCGTCGACGGGCTGCGCTACGTGGCGCGCCGCAACAACACGTTCTCGCTGCACGTCCACGTCGGCGTGCGCGACGTGGAGCGCGCCGTGCGGGTCTGCGACCGGCTGCGCCCGGTCCTTCCGCTGCTGCTGGCCGTGAGCGCGAGCTCGCCGTTCCTCGAGGGCCACGACTCCGGCCTGGCCTCGGTGCGCACGCAGATCTTCACGAAGTCCTTCCCGCGCTGCGGGATCCCCGACCCGTTCGGCTCCTGGCGCGCGTTCCGCGAGTACCTCGAGCTGCTGATCGACACGCGCTCGATCGTCGAGTACACGCAGGTCTGGTACTCGGTGCGCCCGCACCTCTCGTTCGGGACGGTGGAGGTGCGGATCTGCGACGCGCAGCCCACCGCCGCGGAGTCGGAGGCGCTCTCGTCGCTGATCGTCGCCTGCGTGGCGCAGGCGGCGCGCGACGTCGACGAGGGCGTCCCGTTCGAGGATCCGCACCGCCGCCTGGTCGAGGAGAACTTCTGGCGCGCGATCCGCTACGGGCTCGACGGCCGCTTCATCGACTTCGCGCGGCGCGAGGAGATCCCGGCCGCGGCGGCGGTGGAGGCCCTGCTCCGCTGGACGGCGCCGGTGCGCGGGGAGCTCGGCCTCGACCTCGCGCCGCCCGAGCGCAACGGCTCCCAGCGCCAGCGCGCGCGGCTCGGGACGGGGGCGGGCCTCGCGGAGGTCTACGCTGCCACCGTGGCCGAGACGCGCGAGAGCTACTCGAAGCAGGAGGTGCCGGCACCGTGACCGAGCAGCAGGGCCCGCCCGGGGAGGGCCGGCCGCCGACCGAGGAGGAGCTTCGCGCGGCCTACGAGGCCGAGCTCAAGCGCCTGCGCGTCGACGACGTGATCGTCCAGACCGTCGTCTCGCTGCTGAACCTGGGCGGCCGCAGGGCGGGCCTCGTGCCCGGCAGCGAGGACGAGAAGGATCTCGAGCAGGTCCGCCAGGCCGTCGAGGGCGTGCGCGCGCTGCTGCCGCTGGTCGAGCCGCTGCTCGGGCCGGATGCGCGCCAGCTGCAGGACGCGCTCTCCCAGCTCCAGCTCGCCTACGCCAAGGAGGCGGGCGCCGCGCCCGCCGCAGCGCAGCCCGAGCAGCCCGGCGAGCCGGACCAGGCCGGACCCGGCCCCGCGCAGCAGAGCGGGCGCCTCTGGGTGCCAGGCAGCTGACGCCGGCAGCGGCGAGGCGGCGGTTTCGCCGCCCGCTCCGATACGATGCCGCCCGCTTCTGAGCAGGGCCGCCTCGTTCCGCGGGCGCCCCGACGCGTCCGCGTGCCAACTCTCCGGCGCGCCCACCAAATTCGGAGGAACTTCCCTTGAGCAGCGTATTCACCGACCACGGGGTCATCATCGCGCTGGGCTGCGCGATGTGCGCCGTGCTCTACGGCGTCGTGACGACCCAGCGGCTGCTGGCGCTCTCGCCCGGCAACGAGACGATGCAGCGCATCTCGGGCGCCGTCCAGGAGGGCGCGCGCGCCTACCTGAACCGCCAGTACTCGACGATCGCCGTCGTCGGCGTCGTGCTGTTCGTCGCGCTGATCTTCGTGCAGAACATCCGCGTCGCGATCGGCTTCGGGATCGGCGGCGTGCTGTCCGGCGCGGCCGGCTACATCGGCATGAACGTTTCGGTGCGCGCCAACGCCCGCGTTGCCGAGTCGGCCCGCGGCGGCGTCTCGCCGGCGCTGAACGTCGCCTTCCGCGGCGGCGCGATCACCGGCCTGCTCGTCGTGGGCCTGGCGCTCGTCGGCGTCGCCGGCTACTACGGCGTGCTGACGTGGATCTTCGGCGAGAGCCCCAAGAGCACGGTCGACGCGCTCGTCGGCCTCGGCTTCGGCGGCTCGCTGATCTCCGTCTTCGCGCGACTGGGCGGCGGCATCTTCACGAAGGCGGCCGACGTCGGCGCTGACCTCGTCGGCAAGGTCGAGGCGGGGATCCCGGAGGACGACCCGCGCAACCCGGCCGTGATCGCCGACAACGTCGGCGACAACGTCGGCGACTGCGCCGGCATGGCGGCGGACCTCTTCGAGACCTACGCCGTCACCGACGTCGCGGTGATGCTGCTCGGCGTCCTGACCTTCAACCAGCCGACGGCCGTCGCCCTGTACCCGCTGGTGCTCGGCGGCGCGGCGATCCTGGCCTCGATCATCGGCACCTTCGCCGTGCGCACCAGGACGGGCAACGTCGAGCGCGCGCTCTACCAGGGGCTGATCGTCTCCGGCCTGATCGCGGCGGGCCTCTTCTACCCGGTCACGCACTGGCTGATGGACGGCGTCACGTTCAAGGCCGGCGGCGGCCACATCCCGCAGGGCAGGCTGTACCTGTGCGCGCTGATCGGCATCGGCGTCACGGCCTGCCTGTTCCTGCTGACCGACTACTACACCTCCACGCGCTTCGCGCCCGTGAAGAAGACCGCGGCCGCGTCGCAGACCGGCCATGCGACGAACATCATCTCGGGCCTCGCGCAGGGCCTTCAGGCGACCGCGCTGCCGGCGCTCGTGCTCGTGCTCGGCATCCTCGGATCGTGGAAGCTCGCGGGCGGCGGGGTGCACGGCATCTACGGCATCGGCGTCGCCGTGATGGGCCAGCTCTCGCTCACCGGCCTGATCGTCGCGCTCGACGCCTTCGGCCCGATCACCGACAACGCGGGTGGCATCGCCGAGATGGCGGACCTGCCGGAGGAGGTGCGCAACGTGACCGACCCGCTGGACGCGGTCGGCAACACGACGAAGGCCGTCACGAAGGGCTACGCGATCGGCTCCGCGGTGCTCGCGGCGATCGTGCTGTTCGCGGGCTTCCAGCAGGAGCTGCACGACAAGGGCCACGTCGCCACCGGCGGCGACTTCTTCTCGATCGCCAACCCGGCGGTCCTGATGGGCCTGCTGCTCGGCGGCCTGATGGTGTGCCTGTTCGCCGCGCTCTCGATGGAGGCCGTGGGTCGCGCCGGCGGCGGCGTCGTCGAGGAGGTGCGCCGCCAGTTCCGCGAGAAGCCCGGGATCATGGACTACACCGAGCGCCCCGACTACGGCCCGGTCATCGACATCTGCACCAGCGCCTCGCTCCGGGAGCTGGCCACGCCGGCCCTGCTGGCGGTGCTCACGCCGGTCATCATCGGCTTCGGCATCGGCTACATCG
>DASTWP010000188.1:0-2306 GCA_035765835.1 Solirubrobacteraceae bacterium | reverse complement strand
GGGCGCCCCGCCGCCGCTGACGTCGGCGGCGACGTAGGTGCCGGCGCGCAGGTCGAGGTAGACGGTCGCGTCGTGGCCGCGCCCGATCTCGGGCGCGTAGCGCAGCGTGGCGAGGTCGCGCACGTCGCGCGGGCCGCTCGCCGCTGCGAGCGCGGCGGCGAACTGCTCGGGCGTCACGCCGGGCTTCAGCTCGAAGAGCGCGAGCGTCGCGTCCGGGCGCTTCGTGGTGAACGTGACCTGGGTGACGCCCGCGGCCGGCTGCTCCGCGCCGCGCACGTCGATCCGGCCCGCCGCGGGCGAGGAGACCGTCAAGCGCGGCGGCGCCGTCGCGGCGCCTGCGCTCGCGGTTGCGACCAGCGCGACGAGCACGCCGATGAGCGTTCCCCGCACCATCCGGGCCCGAGGCTAGCGAGTCCCGATACGGTCCCGCGGTGCCCGAGCGCCATGCGGACATCCTCCTGGTCGGAGGCGGCATCGCCTCCGCGACCGCCGCGCGCACGCTGCGCGAGGAGGGCTTCGCGGGCTCGGTCGTGCTCGCCTCGCGCGAGCTCGATCCGCCGTACCACCGCCCGCCGGCGTCGAAGGGCTACCTCACCGGTGCCGAGGCGCGCGAGGACGCGCTGATCGTGCCGCCGGGATGGTGGGAGGAGGCCGGCGTCGAGCTGCTCACGCGCACGAGCGTGCTCGAGCTGGACTGCGCCGCGCGGACGGCCCAGCTCTCGAGCAGGGAGGAGATCGGCTTCGGGCAGGCGCTCGTCGCGACGGGTGCGATGGTGCGCCGCCTCGCGGTGGACGGTGCGGAGCTCGAGGGCGTCCACTACCTGCGTGCGCTCGGCAACGCGGACGCGCTGCGCCGCGACGTCGAGGCGGTCGAGCGCGTGGTCTGCGTCGGCGGCTCCTACATCGGCAGCGAGGTCGCCGCGTCGCTGACGCAGCTCGGCAAGCGCGTCACGGTGCTGATGCAGGAGGAGCACGTGCTCGAGCGCCAGTTCGGCGAGCGCGCCGGGCGCTTCTTCGAAGGCGTGCTCGAGGCGCACGGGATCGAGATCGTCGGCTCGGACGAGGTCGAGCGCTTCGCCGGCTCCAAGGGCCGCGTGCAGGCGGTCGTCACGAAGGGCGGGCGCGAGCTGCCGGCGGACGTCGTCGTCTGCGGGGTCGGCGCGATCCCGGACGTGATGCTCGCGCGCAAGTCGGGCCTCGCGATCGGGGAGCTCGGCGGCGTGCGCTGCGACGCGCGGCTGCGCACGAGCGCCGAAGGCGTCTTCGCCGCGGGCGACATGTGCGAGTACGACAGCGTCGTGCACGGCCGGCCGATGCGGATCGAGCACGAGGAGCACGCCGCCGCGCAGGGCGTGACCGCGGCGCGCAACATGCTCGGCGCGGACGCGCCGCACGAGGAGGTCCCGTACTTCTTCAGCGACCTCGCGGACTGGACGGGCCTCGAGTACCTCGGCCCGGCGCTCTCCTACGACGAGGAGCTCTGGCGCGGATCGGGGGACGACGGCGCGTTCAGCGTCTGGTACCTCGACGGGGGGCGCGTACGCGGGATGCTGTCGGTCGCAGGCCACGGGGACCTCGACCGCGCGCGCGAGCTGATCCGCTCGGGCGAGCCGGTCGGCGCCCAGGCGCTGTAGCTACTGGCGGCGGCCGGGCACGCGGTGCGTGGCCGCGTACTCCTGGTTCTCGGCGCGCTCGCCGATCGCCTGCGCGGCGGCATAGGCGATCAGGCCCTGCACGAGGACCGGGAAGACCACGAAGAAGATGACGACCAGGCCGATCGTGGCCGACACGGAGCTGAGCGCGAGCACCATCGCGCCGCAGGTTATACCCCCGCAGCGGCGGTAGGCTCGCTCGCCTTGGGCACCCTCCGAAGCCTCGTCCCGCCCAGGCGGATCGTCACGCCGCCGCCGCCGCGCGCGGGCGAGCGCGCGCCGGCGCTGCCCGGCGACCTGGACCTGGGCGGCCGCCCGGCGCTGATCGCGTTCCTGCGCCATGCGGGCTGCCCGTTCGCGGAGGCGACGCTGCGCGAGCTGCGCGCCGCCGCGGCGGCCGCGCCGGACGTGGCGGTCGTCGCCGTCTCGCACGCCACCCCGGAGGGCGCGCGCGCCTGGTGCGAGCGCGCCGGCGGGGCGGGCGGCGTGCTGCTCCTCGACGATCCGGACCGCGGCGCGTACGCGACCTGGGGCCTCGGCCGCTCGACGCTGCGCCACTTCGCGGGCGCGCGCTCGCTGCGCGCCGTCGCGCGCCAGGCGCGGCGCGGCATCCGCAACACGCGGCCGGACGGCACGCGCTGGCAGGCCGCGGGC
>DASTWP010000187.1:0-9054 GCA_035765835.1 Solirubrobacteraceae bacterium | reverse complement strand
TCTACCGCGAGCACCACGCGCCGCGGCTCGGGGAAGCGCTCGACCTGCGGCGGGGCGAGCTCCGGCGGCGTGACGTCCACGAACGCCGCCGGAGCGACGAGTGCCCGCAGCCCCGTGCGCTCGCCGGTGAGCAGGTCGCGGCGCTCCCACAGCGCGATGCCCAGGAGCTCGAGCCCGTGCTCGAGCGCTGCGGCGACCCGCGCCGCGTGCTCCCGCGCGACGTGCCCCGCGACCAGCACACCCGCGGCGTCGAGCACGCGGACGACGTTGCGGTCGCACTCGTCCTGCGCCGGCTCGAGCGTCAGCTCGCGGCCCGGCGCGAAGCCGGCGTCCTGCAGCGCGTCGATGTGCCGCGCGGTGTCCGCAAGCGAGACCACCCAGGCGCCGTAGGCGGCGAGCAGCGGGTCGTCGGGTTCGATCGGGATCTCGCCGCCGACGACGAGCCGGAACCCTGCGCCCGCGTTGCCCGACCGCCGGGTCCGCGGCACCCGGGCGGGCCGCACCGCCTCCAGCGAGAGCCGCAGGGGCACGCTCACA
This sequence comes from Solirubrobacteraceae bacterium, assembly GCA_035765835.1. GTDB lineage: Bacteria > Actinomycetota > Thermoleophilia > Solirubrobacterales > Solirubrobacteraceae > JAOPZW01. The sequence goes on along the minus strand of DASTWP010000187.1, from coordinate 8,517 downwards.
GCTCCGTCTCCTGCGCCGCGAGCAGTCCGACGAGGACGCCGAGCAGCACCGCCGCCGGCTCCGCGCGGCGCGTCAGCCGCGGCACGCGCTCGTCGATCGTCATCCGTCCCGCGTCGTCCATTCCAACCGCCTCCTGCAGCAATAGGACGGCGTCCAGCGTGATCTCCCCCCGCTGCGCGCGCTGCACGGTCACGAAGTCGTCGAGGCGGTCGAAGGCGGCGGTCAGGGCGTCCATGCCTCCTGAGTCGCTGCGGCGCCGGTGGGCCTGACGCGGCACGCCTGCGCGGAATCGCTGCGATCGCGTGTCGTTCCGTAACAGAAGGCCATCTGACGGCCGGGCGGCCTTGCCTTCCGGCCGCGGGGCCGGAAGAGTCCCCAGCGGTGGATCCCGACTTCGCGGTCCGGCTCGCGGCGATCGAGCACCTGCATGGCCTCTCGCGGGCCTACGAGGACTTCATCCCGCGCGCAGAGCTGCTGCGCAATCTCGAGCTCGACGGAAGGCGCTACCCGCTCTTCAACCCGCAGGCCGGGATCCACCGGCCACGCGCGTTCCGCGGGCCCGCCGCCCTGACCATCGTCACCTCGCCTCCGAAGCCGAACGCGCCGCCTCCGTACGACGACGACTTCGACGAGGACAGCGGGACGATTCGCTACAGCTACCGCACCGGCTCGGTGGAGTCGCCGGACAACAGGGCGCTTCGAGCCGCGTACAGCGAGCAGGTGCCGCTGATCTACCTCATGGGGGTGGCGCCCTCGGTGTACTCGCTCGCGGCGCCTGTCTACGTCGTCGATGACGATCCGGCCGCGCGGTCCGTGCTCGTGCAGATCGGGAGCCGCGTGACCGACCTCTCGCCCGCGGGCATGCGCTCGGAGCCCGACGTCCGGCGGTACGCGCTGCGCGAGGTCCGCTACCGCCTGCACCAGCACCAGTTCCGCTTTCAAGTGCTCACCGCCTACCGGCACCGGTGCACGATCTGCGCGCTGCGAGAGCGCTCACTGGTCCAGGCCGCGCACATCGTCGAGGACCTGCACGAGCGTGGGACACCGGTCGTGCGCAACGGCCTCGCCCTCTGCGCGATCCATCACCTCGCGTTCGACCGCAACGTCCTGGGGATCGATCCGCGCGGCGTCGTGCACCTCGCGCCGCGCGTGCTGGAGGAGGTCGACGGGCCGATGCTGCGCGAGGGCCTCCAGAGCTTCCACGGCCGGAGCATCACCCTGCCCGCGCGCACCGCGGACCGGCCGGACCCGGAGCGGCTCGAGCTCCGCTACGAGCGCTTCCTCGCAGCCTGACGCGCACCGGTTCCGGCGCATCGACGCTTCTCCGCGGCTACGGTTCGGCGCCGTGGGGGCGGTGACTGACGTCAGGGAGCTGCGGGCGCTCGTCGGCGAGACGTCCGGGGGCACGGGGCCGGCGCGCGGGCAGGAGCTCTACGAGTTCGTGCGGCGCGAGCGGCCGGTCGAGTGCCTGGAGCTCGGGTTCGCGCACGGCGGCGGCTCGACCTGGATCGCCGCCGCGCTCGAGGCCAACGGCGAGGGCCGGCTGACGAGCGTGGATCTGCTGCGCGCGCGCGACTACGAGCCGAGCGCCCAGGCCACGGTCGACCGCGCCGGGCTGGGGCACCGCGTCGAGCTCGTCTACGAGCAGACCTCCTACACGTGGTACCTGAAGCGCCTGATCCGCGAGCGCACGCGCGACGGGGCCTGCGAGCCCTGCATCGACTTCTGCTTCGTCGACGGCGCCCACAACTGGGACGTCGACGGCTTCGCGTTCCTGCTCGTCGACAAGCTGCTGAAGCCCGGCGGCTGGCTGCTCTTCGACGACCTGCCCTGGACGGTTCCCGACGAGTGGGAGGGCGTGCCGGACGAGCAGCGCGGCGTCGCGCAGGTGCAGGAGGTCTTCGACCTGCTCGTCGCCCAGCACCCGGGCTACGACCACCTCGAGACCGACGGCCGCTGGGGCTGGGCGCGCAAGTCGCTCACCGCTGCGCCGCAGGTCCGCACCGTCATCCGCCGCGACGTGCCCGCCGTGCTGCGCCAGGCGGCGCGCGCGGCGCGCGGGCGCCTTCGCGGCTGAGCGAGGGCGAAGCCGCCGCGGGGACTCGAACCCCGGACCCCTTCATTACGAGTGAAGTGCTCTACCAGCTGAGCTACGGCGGCGCGGCGGGGAGAGGGTAGCGCGGGGCTCAGCCCGGGATCGGTGACGGCGTCCGCGAGGCGCGCTGCGCCGCGGCGGCGGACTCGCGCCGCGAGGCGCGCTCGGCGAAGGCGAGCACGATCGCGGGCACCAGCGCGATCGCGGTTCCCGCGAGCGCCCACCAGTACGCGTGCCCGAACGCGGTCGCCAGCGGCTGCGCGAGCCGGTGGCGCACCGCGGCCGGCACTGCGCGCACCGAGCCGATGTCGCCGCCGTTGCCGTGGAGGCCCGCCGCCGCGAGCTGCGTGGAGATCTGGTGCTCGAGGATGACGGCGAGCACCGCCGTGCCCAAGGAGCCGCCGACGCGCTGGATGACGTTCAGCATCGGCGTCGCGCGCGGCACCTCGCCCGCGTTCTCGAGCGTCGCGTACGCCGCGGCCATCGCCGGCATCATCGTGAAGCCGAGCCCGAGCCCGCGCAGCACGAGCGAGCCGTCGAGCAGCCAGAACGACGTCCCGGGCCCGACCTGCGTGAAGGCGATCGTCCCGACCATCAGCATCGCCAGGCCGGCGATCACCACGCGCCCGCCTCCGACGCGGTCCGTCAGCCGCCCCGCGCGGTTCATGCCGAGCGCGGCGCCGACGCCCTGCGGCGCCATCAGCAGGCCGGCGTGGAAGGCCGACTCGCCGCGCGCCACCTGGTAGTACAGCGGCAGCAGCAGCAGCGCCCCGAAGAGGGCGGCGCCGACCAGGAACACGGTCCCCGCCGCAGCGGCGAAGCCGCGCCCGCGCAGCAGGCGGATGTCGACGATCGGGTTCTCGCAGCGCCACGCGTGGCGCACGAACAGGGCGACCATCACGAGCCCGACGAGCACGGGCAGGATGCGCACGAACGAGATGCCGCCGGCGGTCGAGATCTCGCTGAGCCCGAAGACGATCAGCGCGACGCCCGGCGAGAGCAGCAGCAGGCCGACCCAGTCCAGCCCGACCTCGCCGGCCGCGATCCCGCCCCGGCCCTCCGCCCGCCCGGCCGGCAGCAGCCGCGCCGCCAGCGCCAGCCCGACGAGCCCGATCGGCAGGTTCACGTAGAAGATCCAGCGCCAGCTCAGGTGCGTGACGATGAAGCCGCCGATGACCGGCCCGAGCACCGGCCCGAGCAGCATCGGCACGCCGACCACGCTCATCACCGCGCCCATCCGCCGCGGCCCCGCGGTCTGGGCCAGCGTGATCATCCCGATCGGCATGATCATCCCGCCTGCGAGGCCCTGGAGCACGCGGAAGGCGATCAGCGACTCCGCGCTCCACGCCAGCCCGCACAGCCCGCTCGTCGCCACGAACAGCCCCACGACCGTCATCCAGACGTGCTTGGGCCCGAAGCGCTCGGCGGCCCAGCCGGTCAGAGGGATCACCGTCGCGAGCGACAGCAGGTAGCCGGTCGAGACCCACTGGATCGTCGACAGCGGCGAGTGCAGGTCGCGCGCCAGCGTCTCGAGCGCGACGTTGACGATCGTCGTGTCGAGGATCGACATGATCGCGCCGACGATCACGACGATCGCGACCGTCCGGACCTCGCGCGGCAGCGAGCTCACGCCGGACCCTCGAGCGCCGCCCCGACGGCCTGCGCCGCGCGCGCACGCGCGCGCACGCCCGGGATCAGCGCGGTCACGGCGAGCGCCACCAGCGCCGCGCCGGCGCTCATCGCGAACGCGTCGGTGTAGCCGGACTCCGCGGGGAAGCCTCCCGCGATCAGCTTCGCGCTCACGATCGCCGCCGCGATCTGCGCGCCGATCGCCCCGCCGATCGAGCGCATGATCGCGTTGACCGCGCTCGCCACGCCGGTGGCCTCGGCCGGCACCGCCTCGACGATCAGGTTGCCGCCCGCGGCGAGCGCGAAGCCGATCCCGAGGCCGAGCAGCGCGCCCGCGAGGTAGATGTCGATCCGCGCGCCGTGCGCGCCCGCCAGCCAGAGGTAGGACGCCGCGGCCGCGACGCCGCCGATCGCCATCGGCACCTTCGACCCGTACGCCGAGCCGAGCCGCCCCGACAACGGGCCGGCGAGCAGCATCACGAACGCCGACGGCAGCAGGAAGACGCCCGATCCGATCACCGACGCGCCGAAGCCGTAGCCGGTGCTCGCCGGCGTCTGCGCGAGCTGCGGGATGAGGATGTAGGAGCCGAACATCGCGAAGCCGACCGCGAGCGTCGCGAGGTTCGTCGTCCAGACCGCGCGGCGGCGCATCAGCGCGATGTCGACGAGCGGGTCCTCGACGTGCAGCTCCCACCACACCCAGACCCAGGCCACTACGAGCGACGCGGCGAACAGGCCGAGGACGCGCCCGGATAGCCAGCCCCAGGCATTGCCCTCGCTGACGCCGAGCAGCAGCGCCAGCAGCGCGAGCGAGAGCAGCGCCGCGCCGCCCCCGTCGACGCGCGCGGGCACGCGCACGGGCGACTCGGGCACCCAGCGCCACGTCGCCACGGCCGCGACCGCGCAGGCGAGCAGGCTCAGCCAGAAGATCCAGGCGTAGCCCGGGCCGTCGACGAGGACGCCCGCGAGCACGAGGCCCGCACCGCCGCCGATGCCGAACATCGCCGAGATCGACCCGATGCCGGAGGCCACGCGGTCGCGCGGGAACTCGTCGCGAACGATCCCGATCGCCAGCGGGAAGATCGCGCCGCCCGCGCCCTGCACCGCGCGGCCGGCGACGAGCACCGCGAGCGAGTGCCCGAGCGCGGCGACCAGCGAGCCCGCGCCGAAGACGCTCAGCGCGACCAGCAGCAGGCGCTCCTTGCCGTACATGTCGCCGAGGCGGCCGAGCAGCGGCGTGCAGACCGAAGAGGTCAGCAGGAACGCCGTCAGCAGCCACGTGGCGTCCTGCGGCGTCGCGTGCACGTCGCGCTGGATCTCAGGCAGCGCCGGCACGATCATCGTCTGCGCGAGCGCATAGGCCAGCGCAGCCAGCATCAGGATCGCCAGCGTGCGCGGTGCGTGGCGCTCGCTGTCGCTCCCTCTCGGCACCCGCCCAGGATGCCAGAGCAGTTGCGGCGCTAATCGTGCGGAGAACGGAAGTGCATCGCCAGCAACGCCAGCGCCAGGCCGGCGGCGCCGCCGATCGCGAGCCGGGCGACGATCGTCAGCGCGCCGCTCGCGGTGATCGCCCACGGAAGGGCGAGCACGGCGCCCGCGGCCGTGCATAGGGTGAGGAGGAGCTCCCGCAGCTCTCGATCGAGCATCGCAACCAAGGCTGATCCGATCGGGGACGTTGGAAACCATCCATGGACGCATGATCGATCACGAGAATCCGCAAATCGCGCACTTCGACCTCCAATCGCACTCGACGGTCTCCGACGGCGTGCTCCCGCCGGCCGAGGTCGTCGCGCGCGCCGCGGCTGCCGGCATCGAGCTGCTCGCGCTCACCGACCACGACGCGGTCGACGGCGTCGACGAGGCGCTGGAGGCGGCGCGCGAGCACGGCGTGAGGCTCGTGCCCGCCGCGGAGCTGAGCACGGTCGACGGCGAGCACGAGGACCTGCACGTCGTCGGGTACTGCCTCGAGCACCGCGACCCCGCGCTGCTCGAGGCCCTCCGCGAGTTCCGCGCCGACCGCGAGGCGCGCGTCGGGCGGATGGCGCAGGCGCTGCGGGAACTGGGCCTCGCCGTCGAGATGCCCGACCGCGGCGGGCGCCCGATCGGGCGCCCGCACCTCGCCGCGGCCGCGCACGCCGAGCCCGCCAATCGCGCTCGGCTCGAGGCCGAGGGACTGCGCACTCCGACGGACCTGCTCGTCGCCTACCTGATCCCCGGCGCGCCCGCCTACCGCCGGCGCACGACGCCGACGGTCGCCGAGGCGATCGCGCTGATCCACGACACGGGCGGCGTCGCGGTCTGGGCGCACCCGTTCTGGGACGTCGATCGCGACGAGGAGGCGCTCGAGGCGATCGAGCGCTTCGCGCAGGCGGGCCTCGACGGCGTCGAGGCGTTCTACATCACCCATACGCAGGAGCAGACGGAGCTGCTCGCGCGCGTCTGCGCCGAGCGCGGCCTGCTCAGCACCGGCTCGGCCGACTTCCACGGCCCCGAGCACCCGCACTTCCACGCCTTCGGGGCCTTCGAGACCTACGGGCTAGAGCCCGAGCTCGGGCCGATCGGCGCATGGCCGCGGGCCAGCACGTAGCCTCTGCGGCCGCATGGGTAGGGGTGCCCTGATGGCCGCGCTCGCCGCGGCGGTGATCGCGCTGGCCACGGCGGTGGCGCCGGCGTCGGCCGCGCTGCCGCCGATCAAGCACGTCTTCGTGATCGTGCTCGAGAACAAGGGCTACAGCGAGACGTTCGGCGCGGGCACGAAGGCGCCCTACCTCGCACACGACCTCGTCGCACAGGGCGCACTGCTGCGCCAGTACTACGGCACCGCGCACGAGAGCCTGCCGAACTACATCGCGATGATCTCCGGCCAGGCGCCCAACCCGGAGACCCAGTCCGACTGCCAGTTCTACACCGACGTCGTGCCCGGCGCGATCGTCTCCGACGGTCAGGCGCTGGGCGCCGGCTGCGTGTACCCGGCGGGCGTGAAGACCCTGCCCGACCAGCTCGACGGCAAGGGCCTCGACTGGCGCGGCTACATGCAGGACATGGCCGCCGACAGCCAGAACGCGCCGACGACGTGCCGGCACCCGGCGCTGAACTCGCAGGACCAGACGCAGAGCGCGCGCGCCGGCGACGAGTACGCCGCGCGCCACGACCCGTTCGTCTACTTCCACTCGATCATCGACGACCAGGCGCGCTGTGACGCGCACGTCGTCGACCTCATGCGCCTGCAGGACGACCTGGCCTCCGAGGCCACGACGCCCGCGTTCTCGTTCATCACGCCCGACCTCTGCGAGGACGGCCACGACTCGCCGTGCGTCGACGGCCGGCCCGGCGGCCTCGTGTCGGCCGACCAGTTCCTGCAGACGTGGGTGCCCGAGATCCTCGCCTCGCCCGCTTACGCGGACGGGGGCCTGCTGCTGGTGACCTTCGACGAGTCCGACGGCCCGCAGTCGGACGCGAGCGCGTGCTGCGGCGAGCAGAACGGCCCGAGCACGCCGATGGCGGGGATCCTCGGCCCCGGCGGCGGGCGCACCGGCGCCGTGGCGCTCTCGCCCTACATCGCGCCCGGGACGGTCAGCGACACGCCCTACAACCACTACTCGCTGCTGCGCTCGCTCGAGGACCTCTTCGGCGTCGGCCACCTCGGCTACGCCGGCGCGGCGGGGCTGACGCCGTTCGGCCCGGACGTCTTCACGCGGCCCCAGGGCGTCGCGGCGCTACGCGTCCGCGCCGCCCGCGCGCACGGCAAGCGCCGCCGCCACGCGACCAAGCGCCACCATCACAGCTCGCGCGCCAGGCGGAAGGCCAGCGCCTCGAGCGCGAGCTCCTCGCCGACGTAGAGGCTGAGCGCGAAGCGCGTCTCGTCGACGGCCTCGACCCCCGCCCGCAGGCGCGCGCCGCTGCGCTCGTGCGCGTCCTCGCGCAGCGCCTCGAGCCGGTCGGTCGCGTGCACGAGCTCGTCCGCCCCGTCGGCGACGCACGCCACGTCGCGCAGCCACAGCCCCGTCAGCGAGAGCCCCTCGTCGAGCGCCTGCAGCCGCGCGCGGCGCCACGCGCGCTTGGCGGCCTCGCCGCCCTCGCGCTCGGCGCGCTTGCGCTCCTTCTGGGGCAGGTACTCGAGCTCGGCCGCGACGCGCTGCTCGACCGCCTCCTGCGCGGCGTCGCCGGCGGTCTTCGCCTGCTCGAGGATGGCCTTCCAGGGTGCGCCGGCGAGCTCGTCGCGCAGCGCGCCGCGCGCGAGCGCCTCCGCGCCGGCCCGCAGGGCCGGGCCGGACCCGAGCGCGAGGCGCAGCGCGCGCTCGCCGTCGCCGAGCGCCAGCCGCGCGCAAGCCCGCGCGGTCTCCGGCGCGACGCCGTGGCGCTCGAGGCGCTGCGCGAACTCCTCGGCCGAGGGCGCGTCGAAGCGCACGTGCTGGCAGCGGCTGGCGATCGTCGGCAAGAGCTCGCCGGGCCGCGAGGTCAGCAGCAGCAGGTGCGCGAACGGCGCCGGCTCCTCGAGCGTCTTGAGCATCCGGTTGGCGGCCTGGTCGTTCATCGTCTCGGCGCGCTCGATCACGAACACGCGCCGGCGCGCCTCGAACGGCGTGCGCGCCGCCGCCGCGACGACCGGCTCGTCGATGTCCGAGACGAGCATCTCGGCGGCGCCGCTCGGCGTGACCCAGGTGAGGTCCGGGTGCACGCCGTGCTCGACGCGCGTGCGGGCGCTCGCGGGGTCGGTGGCGCCGTCGGCGAGCAGCTCGCCCGCGAACGCGCGCGCGACCGCGGCCTTGCCGGCACCGGCGGGCCCGTGGAAG
>DASTWP010000186.1:0-12891 GCA_035765835.1 Solirubrobacteraceae bacterium | reverse complement strand
GCTCGCGATGGCGACCGCCCGCGCGCTCGGCCACGACGAGCGCGACGTGCTGCCGCTCGCCGCGGCGCTCGAGCTGATCCACACCTACTCGCTGATCCACGACGACCTGCCGGCGATGGACGACGACGCGCTGCGCCGCGGCCAGCCGACGTGCCACGTCGCCTATGGCGAGGACGTCGCGATCCTCGCCGGCGACGGCCTCTACGCCGAGGCCTTCCGCCACCTGCTCGGCCACCAGCGGGCCGAGCCCGCCGCGCTCGTCGCCGCCGCGGCGGAGCTCGCCGCCGCGACCGGAGTGACGGGCATGGTCGGTGGGCAGTATCTGGACGTGGAGGGAGCCCCCGAGACCGACCTGCGCTCGCTGCACGAGCTCAAGACCGGGCGGCTGATCGGCGCCTCCGTCGAGTGCGTCCTGCTCGTCAACGGCATGGACGCGCAGCCGTGGCGGCCGTTCACGTCCGAGCTCGGACTTCTCTTCCAGATCGTGGACGACATCCTCGACGTCACCGGGACCGACGAGGGCCTCGGAAAACCGCACGGCTCGGACGAGCGGCACGGCAAGCGCACGTACGTCACGGAGTTCGGTCTCGAGGGCGCACGTACAATGGCCGCTGCGTCGCACGGCAGGGCGCGCTCAGCGCTGGCCACCGCGGCGCCCGCAGGCGCGCCCGAGCTCGAGCAGATCACGGACTTCATCCACACCCGTTCGGCATGACCCGCATCCTCGACCGCATCGATCGCCCCCAGGACCTCCACGACCTCAGCGAGGAGGAGCTCGAGCAGGTCGCCCAGGAGGTGCGCGAGCACATCATCGACACGGTGGGCGAGATCGGCGGCCACTTCGGCGCGAACCTCGGCACCTGCGAGCTGGCGGTCGCGCTGCACTCGGTGCTCGACTCGCCGAACGACAAGATCGTCTGGGACGTCGGCCACCAGGCCTACCCGCACAAGGTGCTCACGGGCCGGCGCGACCAGCTGCCGACGATCCGCCAGTACGAGGGCCTCGCCCCGTTCTGCTCGGTCTTCGAGTCCGAGCACGACATCATGGGCGCCGGCCACGCGTCGACCTCGATCGGCTACGCGGTCGGCCTCAAGGAGGGCATGCGCCTGCGCGAGGAGCCGGACGCGGGCAACGTCGTGGCGGTCATCGGCGACGGCGCGATGACCGGCGGCGTGGCGTTCGAGGCGATCCACCAGGCCGGCGGCCTCGGCACGCCGATCGTGGTCGTGCTCAACGACAACGGGATGTCGATCGCGCCCAACGTCGGCGCGCTCAGCCGCTACTTCAACCGCGTCCGCCTGAACCCGAAGCTCTGGCACGCGCGCGAGGGCGTCGAGGACCGCCTCAGCGACCTCCCCGGCGGGATCGGCGCCGCGTTCGAGCGCCTCGGCCCGCAGCTGAAGGAGTCGATCAAGGCGTTCTGGGCGCCCGGGCTGTTCTGGGAGGAGCTCGACTGGGCCTACGTCGGCGTGATCGACGGCCACGACGTGCGCGCGCTGCGCGGCGCGCTGCGCCAGGCGATCGCCGCCAGGCGCCCGGTCGTCGTGCACATCGCGACGGTCAAGGGCAAGGGCTTCGCGCCGGCCGAGGACGGCGGCCTCGAGGGCATGGAGAAGTGGCATGCCGCCAAGCCGCACTCGATCGTCAACCGCGCGCCGTTCGCGGGCGCGCCCTCGCCTGCGAACGGCACGGCGCCGCCGCCGCAGTACACGACGGTCTTCGGCGAGGCGATCGTCGAGGAGGTGCGCCGCGACCGCCGCGTCGTCGGCATCACCGCGGCGATGAACTCCGGCACCGGCCTGAACATCCTCCAGAAGGCCGAGCCCGACCACTACTTCGACGTCGGCATCGCCGAGCAACAGGCGATCCTCTTTGCATCCGGCCTCGCGCTCGAGGGCGTCAAGCCGGTCGCGGCGATCTACTCGACGTTCCTGCAGCGCGCCTACGACCAGATCGTGCACGACGTCTGCCTGCAGAAGCTGAACGTCGTCTTCGCGATGGACCGCGCCGGCCTGGTCGGCGACGACGGCCCGACGCACCACGGCGCCTTCGACATCGCCTACCTGCGCTGCCTGCCGAACATCACGCTGATGGCTCCGCGCGACGAGGCGATGCTCGTGCACATGCTGCGCACCGCGCTCCTCCACGACGACGGCCCCGTCGCGATCCGCTACCCGCGCGGCGAGGGGGTCGGCACGCCGCTGCCGCGCGGCGACGAGATCGCGCCGATCGCGATCGGCACGGGCGAGGTCCTGCGCGAGGGCGCCGGCAAGGTGGCGCTCGTGGGCTACGGCACCGGCGTGCAGAAGGCGCTCGAGGCCGCGGACCTGCTCGCCGAAGGTGGCATGGAGGTCACGGTCGCCGACGCCCGCTTCGCCAAGCCGATCGATGCCGCGCTGATGGCGCGCCTCGCGGCCGAGCACGAGCTGCTCGTGACGGTCGAGGAGGGGGTCCTGGCGGGCGGCTTCGGCAGCGCCGTGTGGGAGACACTCAACGACGGCGGGCACGAGCTGCCGCGGATCCTGCGCGTCGGGCTGCCCGACCGCTACGTGACGCACGGCAAGCCCGCGCTCCTGCACGCAGAGGTCGGCTTCACCGGCCGCGCGATCGCCCAGCGCATCGAGGCGGCGGTCGGCGCCCCCTCCGGGGCGCTGGCCTAGCAAAAGACTCGGGCGCCCCGGAGGGCGCCCGAGCCTTGCGGCGACCGGACGGAGGAGTCAGGCCGCGGGCTGGCGGCGGCGCGTCGGGCGCACGCCGGTGAAGCGGGCGAGCCCGAAGGCCGCGAACAGCAGGGCGGCGACGCCGCCGGCGATCCACGGGACCGGCGAGGTCCCGCCGCCGGGGCCGGCCTGCTGCGCGGGCGCCAGGCTGGTCGGCGCGACGTAGGTGACGATCGGGGCGGGCGGCTGGTGGCCGTCGACGGCCTTCAGCTGCGCGAGCGTCAGCTGCGGGATCGTGGCCGGGAGCTGCGCGCCTTGATCGGCGGGGCGCGCGGACGCGGCCGGTGCGCCGGCGAGCGCGGCGGCGGCGGCGAAGGTGACGGCGGTGCGGACGATGCTGGAACGGGACATTGCGACCTCCTGATGAGCGCTGGTGGAAACGATGGGGCGAGGCTACGTCCGCCCCCCGGCCGCGACCACGCACTCCTGCACGCCCGCAGCGGTAATCGTTCACAGAGCCGCCGCTTTCAGCCGTTGCCGCGGATGCACAGCGCGGCGAGGTCGACGAGCCCCTGGTCCTGCGGGCGGAAGACCTGGCAGCCGACGCGCGCGGAGAACAGCTGTGGCTCGCCGTGCGCGGCGGCGAACACGGCGGTCGGGGGAGAGGTGCGCAGGATCGCGCGGTCGAGGCTGCCGTAGACGGCGGCGCGCGCCGGGCCGCTGACCGACTGCGCGCGGCGCATCGCCCGCAGGAAGCGCTGGTCGCCGTAGCGGACCCACGGGCTCGTCCACAGCACCCCGCCCTCCTTGCCGTCGACGAGCGCGTTGACGAAGTCGGCGGGGTCGGGGAAGTCCGCGAACCAGGTGTTGGCCAGCAGGTCCCATCTCGCTCCCGGCTGCTGCGCCGCGCCGTACTGGTCGGGCAGGTAGCGCGGGCGCACGTCGATGCCGAGCGGCGCGAGGTCGGCCTTGATCTCCGCCGCGGTGGCCTGGCAGTAGCCGCAGCTCTGCGCGTTCTGCGTGAGCAGGATCGCTTGTCCGCGCACGCCGTGGTCCAGCGCCTTCGCGCGCGCCAGGTCCGGTCCGGTGAGCGGGTAGACCGGGCGCGCCGCGCGCACGCCCGGGATCCCCGGTGCGAGGACGTCGCCCCAGGGCACGTCGTTCGTGATGGCGGCGAGCGCCGGCCGGTCGAGCGCGAGGCTCGCGGCCCGGCGGACGCGCGCGTCGCGGAAGATCCCCTGCGTCGCGTCGAATGCGACCGCGCGGATCCCCGACGCGGGCGGCGCGAAGTAGCGCCGGTGGCCCGCCCTGGCCGCCGCGCTGCCGGCGCCGAAGCGACGGTCGAGCGCGCCGCCCGGCAGGAAGTCGGCGGGCGGCGGCGTGTCGCCCCAGACGTAGTCGCTGCGGTTCGCCGCGACCTGCTGGATGGCTCCGTGGCCGCCGAGGCGCTCGATCACGATCGCCGCGAGGTGATGCGGGCGCGGCCCGCGGTAGTACGGGTTGCGCTTCAGGACGAGCGTGTTGCCCGGGACGACGTAGTAGGGGCCCGCCGACGGGATCGCGGTGCCGAGGCCGTGCGTCTGGATCGGGGTGCCGAGCGGGACGGCGCTGAACATGATCTGCGAGATCCGCAGCGGGAAGTCCGCGTCCGGCGCGGTGAGGTCGAACGAGAGGCGATCGCCGGCGACGCGGATGCCGGCGACGTGCGCCGTCCTGCCGGCCTCGAAGGCGCTCAGGCCGGCGAGGTCGGTGGTCCAGACCGGGCCATATGCCTGCGGGTCCGACGTGATCTTCGGCGACAGCGCGCGCTCGATCGAGTAGCGCATCACCGCGGCGGTCACGGGCGCGCCGGACGGCGGCGAGAAGCGGTAGCCGGGGCGGATCGTGAACGTGTAGGTGCGGCCGCGGTTCGAGATCGCCGGCAGGCCGGCGATCTCGGGAAGCAGCGTCACCCCGCCCGGCTGCGCGCGGTCGGGGTAGCGCAGCAGGCGCGCGCCCACGGCCTCCTGGATCTGGAGGTTGCCGGTCGAGTAGAAGGCGGGGTCGAGATTGAAGTACGGGTCGTCGATCGTCTGGACGTGCGCGACCGACCGCGCCGGCAGGCCGGCCGTGAGGTCGGCGACCGTCGGCGTGAGGGCGACCCACACGCGCCCGCCGGCGACGGCGGCGCTCTCGGCGTCGTGGCCGACGCCGACCGTGGTCACGCTCCCCGTCGTCGTGTCGATCCGCGACAGCGAGTGCCCCTCCTCGTTGGCGACGTACAGCTCGCTGCCCGAGGCGCCCAGCGCGACGGGCACGTTCCCCGTCGGGATGCTGCGCAGCACGTCGCCACTCCCGTCGACCTCCCACACCGCGCCATCGCCCTGCACTGGCATCCACGCGTTGCCGCCGACGATCGCGAGGTCCGTGACGGGGCCGTTGTGGAGCTTCGTGCGCATCACGACCTGGTCGGTCCGCGGGTCGATCCGGTAGACGCGCCCGTGGTCCTGCGTGACGAGCCAGACCGAGCCCGCCCCGTAGGCGACGAGCGGCCCGCCGTCGGAGTTCGGGAAGTCGAACGTCCTGATGACGCGATTCGTCGCCGGGTCGACGCGTGCGAGCCGGAACGGGTACTTGCCGTAGCCGACCCAGAGCGAGCCGGCGCCGAAGGCGACCCCCGTGGTCAGCTGCGCGAACTGGAGGTTGCGCGAGGGCAGGTCGATGCGACCGAGCAGCGTCCCGTACTGCGCGTCGTAGCGGTTGACTGCCGCGGCGTTGCCGTCGGCGACCCAGACCGAGCCGTCGCCGAAGGCGAGGCCGTTGACGCTGATGCCGATCGGGACGCGCGTCGTGACCTGTCGCGTGCGCGGGTCCATCCGCACGAGGCCGCCGGTGTAGGTGTCGGCCGCCCAGATCGCACCGCTCGGGTCGGCGACCAGCGGGCCGCCGAGGACGCCGCCGCCGACGCTGCCGGCCGGCCGCAACGTCTTCGCGTCGAGCAGGCCGATCGTGTTCGCCGTGAACGCCGGGCGCGGGTGGCCTCCGCCCGTGGCACCGACGACGATCGCGGCGACCCCCGCCGCCGCCACGAGCGCGAGCACGGCCAGGCGCAGCCGTGGTCGCTGCCCGGCGAGCGCGCGCGCGGCCTCACGCCGCAGCTCGCGCCGCGGCGCGTGCTCCGCGCTGTGCACCTCGACGATGCCGACCGGCTTCGCGAACCCCTTCAGGCGCTCGACGCGCCGGAACCCGTACGCGACGCCCGAGGTGGCGCCTGCCAGCTCGCGCACCGCGTCCGTGGCCAGCACCGCGCCCGGCCCGGCGCGCGCGCACAGCCGTGCCGCGCGGTTGAGCGCGCCGCCGCGGAAGCCGCCCTCGATCGGCACCGCCTCGCCCGCGTCGATCCCGATTCCGACGGGCCGCTCGAGCTGTTCGTCGCCGACGTGCGCCTGAAGGTCGAGCGCGAACCGCAGCGCCTGCCGCGGCGCGTCGAAGACCACGAGCGCCTCGTCGCCGCGCAGCTCTTGGAGCATGCCGGCGTGCCGCGGCGCGAGGTCTTGCACGAGCGCCGCGAAGTCCCGCGCCAGCCGCGCGCCGGCCTCGTCGCCGTGCTCGCGCGTGTAGGAGGTGTAGCCGCGGACGTCCGCGAACAGGAACGTCCGCACCGCCTCCGTGGCGGGGGCCTCGCGCCCGGGGGCCCGGACGGCGTCCCCGTGCAGCGCCGCGCGCGCGGCCGCGAGCAGCTCGCCGCAGCTGCCGTGGCGCTGCTCGCGGTCCTTCGAGAGCGCCGTGGCGATCACGGCGTCGAGCGCCGCGGGGATCTCCGCTCGCGCCTCCGACAGCGGGGGCGGCGTGTCGTTCACGTGCGCCAGCAGCGCCGCCAGCTCGTTGCCGCGGCGGAACGGCGGCGCGCCGGCCAGGCACTCGTAGAGCACGCACCCGAGCGCGTACACGTCGGCGCGCCCGTCGACCGGCCGGCCCTCGATCTGCTCGGGCGCGAGGTAGTCGACGGTGCCGACGATCGCGCGGCTGCCCGTCAGGCTCGACACGGTCGAGGCGTGCTTGGCCAGGCCGAAGTCGCAGAGGTAGGCGTAGTCGTCCTGCTCGCCGTGGCGCGTGAGCAGGACGTTCGCGGGCTTGACGTCGCGGTGGACGAGCCCGCGCGCGTGCGCCACGTCGAGCGCCGCGGCGACCTGACCGAGGATCGCGATCGCGCGCTCCGGGTCGAGCCGCCCGAGCGAGCGCAGCAGCCCGGCGAGGTCGCGCCCCTCGACGTAGCGCATCGCGAGGTACAGCAGGCCGTCGGCCTCGCCGGCGCCGTGGATCGGGACGATGTGCGGGTGCTCGAGCGATGCCGCGAGGCGCGACTCGCGCAGGAAGCGCGCGCGGAAGCGCTCGTCGCGCGCCAGCTCGGGGGTGAGCACCTTCAGCGCGACGCGCCGGTCGAGGCCCGCGTCGAGCGCGGAGTAGACCGTGCCCATCGAGCCTTCCCCGATGAGCCCCTCGATTCGGTACGTGCCGATCGACGTGCCGGTCCCGAGCCGGCTCATGATCCCATGTTCGCGTTCTGACATCGCGGATGCAAGAAGGCCGGCCGGAAAATCGTGGTCGGGCGTCCCTGGGGGACGCCCGACCACGCTGAGCGACCGGACGGAGGAGTCAGGCCGCGGGCTGGCGGCGACGCTGCGCGCGAACGCCGGAGAAGCGGAGCAGGCCGATGCCCGCGAACAGCAGCGCGGCGATGCCGCCGGCGATCCACGGGACCGGCGAGGTCCCGCCGGCCGGCGGGCTCGTCGCCCGGACCGGCGCGACCTTGACCGGCGCGGACGTGACGTAGCCGAGCGGCTCCGGCGGGACGTGGCCGTGGATCGACCTCAGCTGCGCGTAGTTCAGCTGCGGGCCTTCGATCGCCGGACGAGCCTGGGCGACGGGGGCGCCGGCGAGCGCGGCGGTGGCGGCGAGCGCGGCGGCGGTGCGGATGGTGGAGCGGGACATGTGCTGCCTCCTCTTGGCGGCTGGTGGAAACGGTGCGCCGAGGCTACGTCCGCCCCCGGGCCGCGACCACGCACTCCGCCACGCCGGCAGCGGTAATCGTTCACACCGCGCGGCGGCGCAGCGCGGCGGCGTCCAGCACCGCGATCCGGCGCCTGCGCGTCTCGACGCAGCCGAGCGTGCGCAGCACCTGCAGCGCCTTGTTGACGGCCTCGCGCGAGGCGCCCGCGAACGCCGCGAGCTCCTCCTGCGTGACCGCGACCTCGACCGCGTCGCCCTCGCCGGGCTCGCCGACGCGCTCGGAGAGCTCGAGCAGGCGGCGGGCGACGCGGGCCACGACGTCCAGCGAGGCCAGCTCGAGGCGGTGCGCGTCGGCGACCTGGAGGCGCTCGACGACCGTGTCGAGGACGAAGACCGCGGCCTCGGGCACCGTGCGCAGGAAGCGGCGGAACTCCGCCGCGGGCACCGCGAGCGCGAGGACGTCCTCGCGCGCGGTGACGGTCGCCGAGCGCGGCGTCGCGCGCAGCGCGGAGAGCTCGCCGACGAGGTCGCCGGGGCCCGCCATGCCGAGGATCACCTCGCGCCCGTCCGCGTCCGCGGTCGAGGCGGTGACGTGGCCCTCGAGCAGCACGAGCGCGCCGCCGGGGTCGTCGTGCTCGCGGTAGACCACCTCGCCGCGGCGGTAGCGGCGGCGCGTGCCCGCGGCGAGCAGTGTCTCGCGGTCGACCGGGCTCAGGGCGCCGAGGAAGTCGCTCATCCAGATCGCTCCGGGGTGACGCTATAGGGTCCGCGCGGTGGAGCTGCACCCGCAGGTGCGGGCGATCGTGGAGGCGGCGGCCGCGGAGGCCGGCGAGGAGGTCCCGCCCGACCTCGAGGCGCTGCGCGCGAGCTATCTCGACACGGCGCTGCGGCTGGGCGGGGCGGCGGAGCCGGTCGCGGCCGTCGAGGAGATCGTGATCCCGCGCGACGACGGCGGCCGCCTGCGCGCGAAGTCCTACCGGCCGCAGGTGCCGGCGCAGCCGCTCGGCGCGCTCGTCTGGCTGCACGGGGGCGGCTGGGTGGTCGGCGACCTCGCGGGCTTCGACCACGTCGCACGCGCGCTCGCGAACGCGTCGGGGGCCGTGGTCGTGACGGTGGAGTACCGCCTCGCGCCCGAGGACCGCTTCCCGGCGGCGCTTCGCGATGCCCGCGCGGGCGTCGCGTGGGCGCTCAGGGACGGCGGCGCGCAGCTCGGGACCGAGGCGGGGCTCGTCGCCGTCGGCGGCGACAGCGCGGGCGGCAACCTCGCCGCGGCGGCAGCGCTGCACGCGCGCGAGCTGCGCGCGCAGCTGCTCGTCTACCCGGCGCTCGACGCGCGGATGGACAGCGACTCCTACCGCGAGCTCGCCGAGGACCCGGTGCTGCCCGCCCGGTACATGGCCCGCTGCTGGGAGGCATACCTGGGCGGCAGCGACGGGGAGGACCCGGACGCCTCGCCGCTGTTGGCGGCGGACCTGGGCGGCGCGCCGCCCGCGTTCGTGGCGGTCGCGCGCGACGTGCTGCGCGACGACGGCCTGCGCTACGCCGAGGCGCTGCGCGCGGCCGCAGTGCCGGTGGAGCTGCAGGACTACGGCGACATGGTCCACGGCTTCCTGCGCTGGGGCGGCGTGGCGGACCGGGCGCGCGAGCTGATCGACGCGCTCGGCGCGTTCGCACGGGCGCGGCTGAGCGGCTGACGCTTAAACCGGAACGACCCGCAACGCGGGCCGTCCCTGGGGAGGAGAGATACTGCTATGTGGGTCCAGCTATGTGTTCACTGAGGGAAGCTTGTGCTGCACTCGTCATGGTGCCCGTTCGCACCGGTTGTAGGTGTGATGATCGTCACAGTGGTTCGACGGCGAACGGAATCAGGCCCGGCCGGGCCGCGCCGGTAGCGTTCCGCCGCGCATGGCGAAGGTCCGCCTCGACACGCTGCTCGCCCAGCGCGGGCTGTTCGAGTCCCGCGCGCGCGCGGCCGCGTCGGTGATGGCCGGTGAGGTCCGCCTGGGCAGCGCCGGCGAGCGCGCCGCGAAGCCCGGGCAGATGGTCGCCGAGGACGTCGAGGTGGCTCTCGACGAGCGCCCGCGCTTCGTCTCGCGGGGCGGGGTCAAGCTCGCGAACGCGCTCGAGGCCACCGGCGTGCCCGTCTCCGGGCGCTCGTGCCTGGACGCGGGCGCCTCGACCGGCGGCTTCACGGACTGTCTGCTCCAGCGCGGGGCCGCGCACGTCGTCGCTGCGGACGTGGCCTACGGCGAGCTGCACTGGGGCCTGCGCGGCGACGAGCGCGTCACGGTGCTCGAGCGCACGAACGCGCGCTCGCTGCGCCCGCAGGACCTGCCCTACCGGCCGGAGCTCATCGTCGCGGACCTGTCGTTCATCTCGCTGGAGAAGGTGCTCCCGGCCCTGCTCGGCCTCGCGGCCGCCCAGTTCGACGCGCTGCTGATGGTCAAGCCGCAGTTCGAGGTCGGGCGCGAGCGGGTCGGCAGCGGGGGCGTGGTGCGCTCGGCGGCGGACCGGCGCGAGGCGCTGGTGCGCGTGGCGGAGGCCGCCCGCGGGCATGGGGCGTCCGTGATGGGCTTCGCGACGAGCGGGCTTCCCGGCCCCAAGGGCAACCTCGAGACGTTCGTCTGGCTCGCCGAGGGCGGGCGGCCGGGTGCGCTCGCCGACGTCGCCGCGGCCGCCGCGAAGGTCGAGCCGTGAGCCGCGCCCGCGCGGTCAGCGTGCTCAGCCACACGCGGCCCTCGCAGGTGGCTCCGGCGCTCGAGGCGCTGCTCGCGGCGGCGCGCCGCGAGGGCGTGACGCTGCGCCTCGACTCCGACGAGACGCGCAAGCACGGGCTCGTCGAGGGCGAGGGGGTGCTGCTCGACGCCCCGGTCAGCGACGACGTGGAGCTGTGCGTGGCGCTCGGCGGCGACGGGACGATCCTGCGGGCCCTGCGCCGCTATGCCGGCACGAGCGTGCCGGTCTTCGCCGTCAACTACGGCGAGATCGGCTTCCTCGCCACCGTCGATCCCGACGGCGACGGGCTCGCGGAGGCGATGGCGCGGGCGCTCACGGGCGACTTCGAGGTGCTGACGCTGCCTGCGATCGCGGTCGAGACGCCCGACGGGCCGCAGGCGGCGATCAACGACCTCTCGATCCACCGCAAGGTCGGCGAGCGCGTGGCGTCGCTCTCCTACGCCGTGAACGGCGAGGAGGTCGGCAGCGTGCGCTCGGACGGGCTCGTCCTCGCCACGCCCGCGGGGTCGACCGGCTACAACCTCGCCAACGGCGGCCCCGTGATGGCGTGGGGCGTGGAGGGCTTCGTCGTCTCGTTCATCGCGCCGCACTCGCTGAGCGCGCGGGCGCTCGTCGTGGCCCCGGGCGACCTGCTCGAGGTCCACAACCGCTCCGAGTCCGCGGTCGAGGCGTTCATCGACGGCATCCGCGTCGGCGAGCTCGGGCGCGGCGAGGCGGTCACGGCGAGCTTCGTGCGCGAGGCCGCGGACCTCGCGCAGGTGCCGGGCTCCTCGTTCTACCGGCGGCTGCGCCAGAAGTTCGGGCGGCTGGCGAGCTGATGGCGATGGCCGTGGTCGTCGCCGGCGGGCACGGGCAGGTCGGCCGGCGGCTGCTGTCGCTGCTCGTGCGCGAGGGCGAGCGCGCGCGCGGGCTCGTGCGCTCCGAGGAGCAGGCGGAGCGGCTGCGGGCGCTCGGCGCCGAGCCGGTGCTCTGCGACCTCGAGGCCGAGGAGGACCTCGCGCCGTTCGTCGACGGGGCCGATGCCGTCGTCTTCAGCGCGGGGGCGGGCGCGGGCAGCGGGCCGGAGCGCAAGCGGACGGTCGACTACGGCGCGGCGGTGAAGATGATCGCGGCGGCGCGCGCGGCCGGCGTGCGGCGCTACGTGATGGTGAGCGCGCTCGGCGCGGCCGACCCCGCCGCGGCCTCCGAGGCCATGCGCCCCTACTACGACGCCAAGTCCGCGGCCGACGCGGCGGTCGCGGACAGCGGCCTGGACTTCACGATCGTGCGGCCCGGGAGGCTGACGGACGCCGCCGGCGCGGGCCTGGTCGAGATCGCCGAGCGGCTCGGCCGCGGCGGCGAGGTGCCGCGCGACGACGTCGCGGCCGTGCTGCTGGCGGTGCTGCGCACCGACGCGACGATCGGGCGCACGTTCGAGCTGATCGAGGGGCACACCCGATCGATCGCGCGCTCGCGGCCCTGTGACGAATCCGCGCAGGCTCTGCGGCGGCGGCGGGCGATCGCGTGCGGTCCATCTGGGGCCGCTGGTATCACCGTCGGCGTGCTGCTCGAGCTCCGCGTCGAGAACCTCCTGCTCATAGAGCGCGCCGAGCTGCGGCTCGCGCCGGGCCTGAACGTGCTCACCGGCGAGACCGGCGCCGGCAAGACGGTGCTTGCACACGCGCTCGACCTGCTGCTCGGCGGGCGGCCGCGGTCGGGGATCGTGCGGCCGGGCGCGGCCGAGGCCTACGTCGAGGGCGTCTTCGAGCTCGAGGACCCGCTGCGCTCGTCGCTGGGGGAGGCCCTGGCCGCGGACGCCGAGGACGTCGTGCTCGCGCGGCGCGTGAGCGCCGAGGGCCGCACGCGCGCGTACCTGAACGGGCGCTCGATCGCCGTCGCCGAGCTGCGCGACGTGGCCGCGGCGCTGATCTCGTTCTACGGGCAGCACGAGCACCGGCGGTTGACGCTCGCCTCCGCGCAGCTCGACGTCCTCGACGGCTTCTGCGGCGAGGAGCACGTGGCGGCGCGGGCGGCGTTCGCCGCCGTCCATGCGCGGGCGCGCCGGCTCGCGGCCGCACTGGCCGAGCTGCGCGAGCTCGCGGGCTCGCGGGAGCGGGAGCTCGACCTGCTCGACTTCGAGCTGCGCGAGATCGAGGCCGCGGAGCCGGACGTCGACGAGGAGCGCGAGCTGCTGGAGGCGCGCTCGCGGCTGCGCCATCTCGAGGCGCTGCGGGCTGCAGCGCTCGGGGCGGTGGCGGCCGCGGAGCCCGACGACGGCACCGGTGCGGTCGCGCTGCTGGCGGGCGGCGGCGGCGCGCTCGACGGCGTCGCGGGTGTGGACGGGGCGCTGGACGCGCTGGCGGAGCGCTGGCGCGCGCTGTCCTACGAGTTGGGCGACGTCGCGGCCGAGCTGCGGCGCTACGCCGAGGGCCTGGACGCGGAGGGCGCCTCGGCCGGAGCGCTCGAGGCCTCCGAGGAGCGGCTCGCCGCGCTGGACCGCCTGAAGCGCAAGCACGGCGGCAGCAT